>JBGPGZ010000056.1:0-13971 GCA_041484175.1 Cyclobacteriaceae bacterium
CTGATTGAAGCAAGCCATTCTTAAACGTAACGATGAGGTTACTTTTAAAGAATATTTTCTTTTGCAAGCTATCATAAGGTGCAAATACAAACCCTGTTTCAGATTCCTCCAGCGAGATCTCGTCAAGATGACGCAACCCGTCGGAGCAAATCAAAAGATGCCGTTCATTGGAATCAGGCATTTGCCAAAGAGTAATGGCATTGCCGCTTTCCAGATAATGATGTATCAAGAATGGGAGGAGGTCTTGTTCGGTAAAGGTGGTTGTTACAACCGTATCGGAGGTTCGCATGATGAGTCGATTATCGTTTGTCGATCACGGCCAAGGTAATACGACTGATGCAGACGAGCTCTTTTTTTTCGTTGACAATTTTGATTTCCCAGACTTGCGTCCTTTTTCCGATATGCACAGGCCGGGCAGTTCCCAAAACGAATCCTGTTTTCACGCTCTTGATATGGTTGGCATTGATTTCAATCCCGACACAATACTGGAGATTCATATCAAGCGTGCAAGCAGCGCCCATACTGCCCAGCGTCTCCGCCAGGACCAACGAAGCTCCCCCGTGCAAAAGGCCCAGCGGCTGGTGGGTTCGATGGTCCACAGGCATTCTGGCCTCCATAAAGTCTTCCCCGACGGCTGTAAACTCGATTCCTAAATGTTCCACCATCGTCCTGGATGACATTTTTGACAAAGATTCGAGTGTTACTCCTGCGTTAAATAGGGACATAGAAATAGAATGAAATGATGGGAGAACGAAGTATTTCCTTATTTTTGGCGCCAAATTAGGACAAATTGACCAGCAAAAAAATATATCTGATCCGACACGGACAAACTGATTTTAACCTCCAGGGCATCGTCCAGGGAAGCGGAGTTGATTCTTCCTTAAACGACATGGGCCGTGCCCAGGCGACTGCTTTTTACCAGGTGTATGGGGCGGTCAAGTTTGATAAGGTTTATACCTCCCGACTCAGACGGACGGCTGAGTCCGTGCAGCTGTTTGTTAAAGCAGGGGTTCCCCAGGAAGCGATGGCCGGGCTGAATGAAATTAGCTGGGGAAACAAGGAAGGAAAGAAGATCACACCGGAAGAAGATGCATACTATCACTGGATGCTTACCGAATGGCAGAAAGGAAAAATATCCAAGCGGATTGAGGGTGGGGAAAGCCCGGAAGATGTTGCGGCCAGGCAGAAACCGGTGATTGATTACATCATGACCAAAAAGGAGCAATCCACAATCCTTATCTGCATGCATGGCCGGGCGATGCGCATTTTATTATGCCAACTTTTGAACTATCCGCTCAAAAGCATGGACATGTTTGAACATGAGAACCTGGGTCTTTATTTACTGAACCATTCGGGGACCATGTTCAGCATCCTCAAACACAACGACGCGAAACATCTGAAAAATGTGGACGAGATACTCATGGAGCACCGCCGGACCCATCAGCATTTAATTGCTTAACTGTTCGAGCGCGGATCTGGCCTTGCTGTCGATACTGTTTTTGTATTCGTGCTTTTTGTAAGCGAGCGCTTTTTCAAAATACATTCTGGCAGTTGCAAATTCCTTTTGAGACTGGGCGATATAACCCAATTGCAGGGCCGAGTTGGGCGCGAAGTACCAGGGATTTTCTCCCGTCATGTCGATCGATTGGGCATAAAAAAGTTTGGCAACCGAGATTTCGCCGGTCTTGTGCGCCAACCGTGCCTTCCGGTAGTAGAATTCGGTCTGGTCTTTGAGCGTCAGGAGGTCAGAGGGCACGATTGTCTGAAGGACGTCCTTTGCTTCTTTATAGTACCCGCCGTCGGTGTAAAGTCTAACTCTCAGAATTTTTGGATTTGGGAACGTGTTCTCCTCCAGCTGGCGAGCGGCATATTTGTCCGGTTCGGCAGCGTCCCTTCCGGTTTTCTTCGCCTTTTCAAAATTGAGTCGGGCTAAATCCATTTTGTTCTGAAGCCAATAGCAAAGTGAAATCTTGTAGGTGGCATCCTTCTTAAAGCTTTGACTTTTGAACCCGATGATAAATTTCTGATAGGCCAGGATCGCGAGGGTATAATCGCCCTTTTCGATTAACGCTTCCCCCCGGAGATATTCGACATAATAAAGCGGAAGCCCGTGTGAATGCTGGTCAAGCAATTGGAGCTGCTTCAAAGCTTCTTCAGCTTGTGAGTTCTTGACCAGCATGTTGACACCCAGAAACAAAAGAAGCCGGTTGTCGGGTTGGGATTTTGAGTATTCCAGGATCCCCTTGCCTGCCTCGTCAAACTGCTGATTGATCAATCCCTTGATTGCATAGTACAAGATGGTGGCTTCTATGTTCAGTGATGATCTGGAGAGCCGCAGTTCTTCCAATTGCTTTTGCCCCACGGTGACCGATCCCTTCATCCCCAGCAAGTTCATAAACCAACGGTATTTGTCAGGTACAGCGCCGATCATTACCTGGATCACTCCGCTGGTCTTCTTAATTGGGATAAATTGGGGGTATTTCTTAAGGCACTCCTGTGTGGTGTTATAGGCTCTTCGTATCGAAAGAACAGCATTGAATTCCTGACCGAGATGGAGGTAATTAAAGCCGCGTTGCAAATTAAGTTCCGCCTGAAGGAAGAGCTTTTCCGGGCTATCGGGAAGACCCTCGAGGTAGGTCAGCCGATTTCTAAAGTTGGCCTCCACATCCTGGAATTTCTTCTCATCTTCCGTGATAAGAATGTTGACGGTTTCGCACAGACTGAGCAAATACATCCGCTGAAACTCGTTGACTTTGGCGCCGGTCCTGGAAAGGAACAAATAAGCCTGGTCAGTTTGTAAATTGAGAATGAGGCTGTGCGCTTTCTGCAAATCCGCATCGAATAGCCAGAGATTGTCCCCCGCATTTCCTGGTGAAAAGGAAAGCAAAAAAAAGCAGGCGATCAAGCCTGCCTTTGCAGAAATTATTTTCTTAAAATCAGCCAACCTTCTTTGTTCTTTTTGCGGGCGCTGCTTTCTTTGGTTTTACTTCTTCTTCCATCGACTCCATATCCACATCGGCAAGGATCCGACCCGAGTGCTCGTCGATGACAATTTTTTTCTTTTCGCGTATTTCGGCAATCTTTTGAGGTGGAATGATGATGTTACATCCCTCAGCGGCGCCACGCACCACGCGTACGACAGCCAGTCCGTTGGATAAACTTCCCCGGAGACGCTCATAGTATTTCAGGAGTTTGTCCTCGATCTTCCTGGCCGCTTTATCCCGTTCATTCAAATGCTTTTTCTCCTCTTCCTGACTCTCTCCCAGAATGTCTTCCAATTCTTTCTTCTTGTTGTCAAGGTCTTCCGAGCGCTCGCTGATCAGCGTCTCGATCGAAGTGATTTCCACTTTTTTTGCCTCGATCTTTTCTTTGGCCTCCTTGATTCTTTTCTCGCAGATTTGAACTTCGAGTTCCTGGAGTTCTACCTCCTTGGTAATAGCATCAAATTCGCGGTTATTCTTTACGTTCTTTTGCTGCTCGTTGTATTTCTTTACAAGCTTCTCAGCTTCCTTGATGCCTTCCTTATTCTTCTTGATTATTTCTTCGAGCTCCTTCAAATCGGTTTCGAAACGGCTCATCCGGGTTTTATAGCCCTCCAGTTCGTCTTCGAGGTCCTGAACCTCATCGGGTAGGTCTCCGCGCAGTTTCCGGAGTTGGTCGATTTTGCTGTCGATGGATTGTAATTTGACTAATGCTTCTAGTTTTTGTGCAACTGTTTGATTTTCCATTACTTACAGATAACTTATAGGATTAGTGACGGTTTTAGAAAAATTGATCGCAAAATTAGGAAATTTTCCCTTCAAAACCTCCTGTAAAAGCTCTTTCGTGAATTGTTCGCTTTCATAGTGACCAATGTCAGCGATCAGGATTTTGCCATCCGCGTCAAAGAATTCATGGTATTTGAAGTCGGCGGATACAAATGCGTCCGCGCCGGAGGTTATCGCCTTGGAGAGAAGAAAGCTGCCTGCGCCCCCGCAAACGGCCACTTTTTTTATCAAATTGCGGGGCAATGCCGTGTGACGAATGCAGGATGTATTCATGCTCTTTTTCAAACGCCGTAGGAACTCCAATGGTTCCATCGGTACCTCCAGTTCACCCATTACGCCAGCGCCTACCTCCTGATTTGGGTTTTCAAGCCGCGTGATATAATAGGCCACCTCCTCATAAGGATGCGATTCCTTTAAGACCTTTACAATTTCAGGTTCCCGGTAACTTGGGAAGATCAGTTCCGCCCTGACTTCCTCTACTTTTTCAAGCTTGCCCTTGCTTCCAATATGTGGGTTGGATGTGTCATTTGGCTGGAAGGTGCCAGTACCCATTGTCCTGAAACTGCAGTTTTGATAGTTGCCAATATTGCCGGCTCCGGCGTCATGCAAAGCCTGAATAACAAGTTCCGCAGCCTCCGCAGGAATAAAGGTGACGAGTTTGGCAAGGGTATCCCGCCTGGGGTCCAGCACGGTCAAGTTGGTCAACCCGATTTGCTGCGCAAATTTCTTATTCACTCCTTCGAGCACATTGTCCAGGTTGGTGTGGATTGCATAGATGGCAATATCGTTCTTGATTGCGTTGATCACCGTGCGCTCAACATAATTTTGACCGGTGAGTTTCTTCTGGCCCCGGAAGATGATGGGATGATGAGCAACAATGAGGTTGCTTTTCAACCGTATTGCCTCATCGACGACGCTGTCCAGACAATCAACAGTGACCAGCACGCCGGATACTTCCCACTCCGGATTGCCCGTGAGAAGTCCGCTGTTGTCGTAGTCTTCCTGGAGCGACCTGGGAGCAAATGATTCCAAGTGCGCTGTCACTTCTTTTATCTTGGTCGTTGCCATTGATTATGTACTTTTGCCAAAATTAAGGGAATTACGCGTCATCCGGTTATGATTATTCTGCGCGCTTTGCTGTTTCCATTTTCGGTCCTGTATGATTGGGCTACGCTTTTTCGCAATCATCTTTACGACATCGGCCATAAAAAGTCCTTTCGTTTCGAAACCATGGTGGTTGGTGTTGGCAATCTCAACGTGGGGGGTTCCGGTAAGACTCCCATGATTGAATACCTGATAAGATTGCTTTTGCCTGAATACAAGCTTGCCACACTAAGCCGGGGCTATGGCCGAAAGACAAAAGGGATTCGATTTGCATGCGAAGAAGACTCCGCTGCGACGATAGGAGACGAACCATTTCAATTCTACCGGAAATTCGGGCATGAAGTAAACGTCACGGTGGCCGAGGACCGCGCATTTGCCATCCCGAATATTCTTCAACGCCATGCCGGGACCGAATTGATTTTAATGGATGATGCGTTTCAGCATCGGGCCGTGGACCCTCAGCTTTCGATCCTGCTAACGGATTTTAATTTACCCTTCTTTGATGACTTTACACTGCCTGCAGGAAGGTTGCGTGAACGCCGATCAAGCGCCAAAAGAAGCGACGTGATTGTTGTGACCAAGTGCCCACAAGGCACGCCATCGTCCAGGTTGGAGGCCATCACACGATCCATTCAGTCGTATGCGCCGGAGAAGCCGGTTTTTTTTGCCGGCCTAAAGTATAGTGATCCAATCTCGTTTGGGTCCGAACCAAAGGTTTCGCGAGACATTGTTCTGGTGACCGGGATTGCAGACAGCAGACCGTTGGAGGATTATGCAAGATCCAGGTTTAACGTGCTTCGCCACTTCCTGTACGGCGACCATCATGGGTATTCGCTCACGGAGTTACTGGCAATTAATGAATTTTGTGATCGTGTGAATAAGCCGGTAAGCATCCTCACCACGGAAAAAGATATGGTAAAGTTGATTGATTTACAATTCAAGAAAATAATCGAACCCAATCCATGGTTTTACTTGCCGGTTCAGGTTACTTTTTTGAAGAATGGTTCGGATTTTGATACGTTGGTACTTCAATCCATTGAAAAGGTCAGGCAGCAAGTTTGAAAAACGCACATAAATATCGAAGGGAATTCCGGCTGTTTCTTTGGGCGGGGTTATTTTTGTTGGCAGCAGCTACGAACGTGAGGGCCCAAACACCAGGGAACCGACGTTCTCAAGTTGTAGATGACTCTACTAAAAATGTTTACGGACCGAAGACAACCTTGTGGACGACCGAGAAGAGCCTGTTTTATAACGAGAACAAGTATGTTCCGCTCGACACGTCCATCATCAATTATCACCGGTGGACGTACGTGCAACGCTTTCAGAATTTTTACAAGGATCTTGGCAATGCCGGAACTGCCCTGAGCCCAATCTTCCCCATCCTTTCCGGCACGATCGGGGCGACGTCCGGGTTCACCAGCTACGAGCCCTTTTATCAAACCGAGGAACCGAGATACTTTAATACAAAATCCCCCTATACCCGCATCTATGTGGTGTGGGGTGGCAACGGCCGTGCTACGACACGCGTTGAATTTAGCAGAAACATTACTCCGCGCTGGAACTTTGGCTTTGACTACAGGCCCATTCTCTCCGATAAACAAATACAGCACAAAAAAGCGGACCGCCAGACCATCAGTCATTATTATGACTTTTACACAACTTACAAGTCTAAGAATGACCATTACTTTCTTCTGTTTAATTACCGGAGAATCCGTCACCGGATTATAGAAAATGGAGGTGTTATTACCGCTGCCGGAGATTCCTATGCGAAATTTTTTGATAAGGATGCTGCCATTAACCTGATCAATGCCGAAACGGAGGAGAAGAGGGCGAGCGTCCATCTTTTTCAGCAGTATCAGCTGGCCCGGCCATTCCAGGTTTACCTGACCTCCGACTTTAGTCAGCAGGTCAACAAGTTTAACGATAAAACGAGCCAGGAGTCGTCAGCGCTGGGGAAATCTTATTTTGATTACTCCCGTGGCGATTCTACCCTCGCATCCGATCGGGCGCAGATTCAGCTATTTCAAAATGAAGGTGGCATCAAAGGCAATGCGGGTCCTCTCTTTTATAATTTCTATTATAAGCTGCGGTCCTATCAGTATGAGAACTTTTATCAGAACAGTTCAACGACGCAGGTAATGGCTTATAAAAGGACAGCGACGGAGCATTATACCGGTGGCCGGATCGCCCTAAGGTTTGATTCCTTGACAGAACTTTCAGGTACAGCTGAGTATTTGCTGGATGGGAACTACAAGCTCGAGGCGGCGTGGAAAAGTCCGTGGATCGATGCGGCAGGAAAAAGCACCCTGTCAAAACCAGGCTTTATGCAGCAAGTGTATTACGGAAGTCATGATCTTTGGACTAATTCATTTTCCAACACGTCGGCGTTGCAGTTAAATGGATTTTTGAAAGCGCAGATCGGACCGCTCTTTATCTCGCCGGGGGCGACCTTCACGACCTTAAATAACTACGTTTATTTTAAAGAGAGAATCGACAGCCTTGTTTATCAACGCGTACTTCCCTATCAGTCGTCCGGTTTTCAAACCGTCTTTTCTCCGGAACTTCGCATGACGGTGCGTTTCCTCAAACATGTTTATCTAAGGCCGCAGTTGATCTACACCACCTTTCTGAAAAATGATGACGATGCACTTCGGATCCCTGAACTTTTTGCCAACTGCCAGCTTGCATTTGAGAGCATGCTTTTCAAGGGAAACTTGCAGGTTCAGATTGGGGTGGACGGACACTGGAAATCGACTTACAAAGCACTGGGATATGATCCGGCGATCCAGCAATTCTATGTGCAGGATCGTTCCAACTCAGCATCTTTCTTATTGGCGGATATTTTCCTTAATGCCAAGATGAAGCGCGGAAAATTCTTCTTTAAATATCACAACCTGGTTCAGGCGTTCACCAAAATAGGGTATGTCCCGACGCCAAACTATCAGGGGCAGCACAGCGTATTGGATTTCGGATTTGAAATGCTCCTTTTCGATTAAACTCACGAATGGACAAACACGTACTCGGACTTGAATTACCGACCGACCCTCGCTGGGTCGGCATCGCCGAAAAGAACATAAGAGAAATATTGACTGACCACGCCTATTGTGAACAGAAGGCTGCCTCAAGCTGTATTTCGTTGATCATTCAGTATCCCGAAAAGGATGAGTTGGTATCCATGCTCGCGCCTGTAGTCGCTGAAGAATGGAGCCACTTTGAGCGCGTTATGGCCGAACTTGGTAAACGGGGATGGGGACTTGGTGTGCAACGGAAAGACGAGTACGTAGAAAGACTCCGGGGCCTGCTTCGCAAGGGAGGTAGCCGCGAACAGCAGTTGGTAGAGAAGTTGCTGATGAATGCATTGATTGAAGCGAGAAGCTGTGAGCGTTTCCGCCTGCTTTGGAAAGAAATAAACGATCCTTCACTCAGCAGTTTCTATTATGAGTTGATGGTTTCTGAAGCGGGACACTATAAAAGTTTTCTCTTGCTTGCGAAAAAGTATGCCGATCCTGAAGCCGTCGAATCGCGATGGCGCGAATTGTTGGGGTTGGAGGCCGGGATTATCAAGACCGTTACCGTTCGAGGCGATCGCATCCATTAGTGAACGATCACTTTTCTCACCAATTGCCCCTGGTCAGTCTTAAGGCGCAACAGGTATGTTCCCGATCTCAGCTCGGTTGTAATATCCTGGTCGTGTTCTCCCGCTCGCTGTTCGCCTAAATTAAAAAACCCGATGGATCTTCCGGAGATGTCATAGAGTGTGATCGTTACCGGTGAAGGAGCAGGCAACGAGTAATTCACAAACAACGGACCTTTGGTGGGATTGGGATAAACATCCGCCTTAAAACCGGCAACAACCGGCTCTATGCCCGTGGGCACCTGCTGTATGTAGAGGTCGTCGATCGACCAACCCCAGCCGGCAGTTCCATCATTGTTTGAGGACAACCGGAATCGAAATAGGAGTGTGTCACCTACGGCCACTGTATTTGTCAAATTTACATCTTCGTCAACTTCCATTGCCAGGGTGCCTGATTGGCTGTTGTTAAACGTAGTTTGCCAGCTTGCATTGGCTGAAGAATTATAACCGTTCTTCAGCGGTACCCACGTGAAGCCGTCTTTCGTGGATTCCACGACTACATAATCCTTAAACTCCGGTTGGCCAAAAACAGCGCTCGCCAGCCCTGGCTGCACGATTGCAATATCCCGATAGAAAAAGAAAGGATGCGTACTGGTGACGATAATTGGTTGACGCAAGAAGGCCATGAGGTCTGTGTTGAAAGGGTAGTTGTGCGTTGTTTGAAGGGTTAAATGATCGGATTGTGGCAGTGAAGCCAGCCCAAATCCACTCATCACAAAATCATTTCCATCAGAAAAATAATTGGCATAGCTTGAAAGATAGGATTTCAGCGTAATCTTCTGGCCATCGATCGATGGGGAAAAAGCAGGAGATCCATTCCGATAGCTGACCAATCGCATGCCGACAAAGCCGACAGCCAGGTTACCAATCTTGAAAATATACTCCCCGACGGAATTGGTTGAAATGGATCCGATCCGTTTCGCGTTGATAATAACCTGGGTTGAATCATAAATCTCCGGAAGGCTTACCTTCATGGCCCATTCGGATTGAGGAGTAGTACCATAGGCTGTGATGGCAGGATTTTGTCCCGGGATTTGTTGTGCGCCGATGCGCGCGGTCCAAATGCCCCTGCCATGGGTGGCAATAACAACCTGATCGTCTTGCCCTTTCATATCCCAAACCGAAACGGGAGGGAAGTCGGTGAGCAACGCCCAGGTTTGCCCATCATTAAGCGATTCAACAATTCCTATTTCGGTTCCAGCCCAGATAATTGAAGGATTGTCGGGCCGGACATAAAGTGAATAAACGGCCACATCGGGAAATCCGTTGGTGCTGCTGTTACCGGTGCCAAATCCCGAAATGTCCTCCCAGGTCTGGCCCAGGTTTTTGGTGCGCAAGATCTTGGGCGCTTTGGCAAATGAGAAAAGGGCGTAGGCCGTATTTTGTTCTACCGGGTGACTTGCCAATTTAGTAGCAACCCCCAATGTGACTGAGCCGAAATTGTTGGTTGCAGCGAATGTCTTTCCATTGTCGGTGGAAACAAAAAGGTTCAATGTGGAGCTCATACCTGCCCCAGCCCAGACAATATTGGCGTTCGCCCTGGAGACCTCCACATCCAGATAGGATGTAAGTCCCCATTTGCCGGCGATCGGCGTAAGGTTCCAAACGCCCCCAAAGTCGGTTGACCTCCAGACACCATCACTTCCCACTGAAAAAAGAACATCCGGATTATTTTTGGAATTCGCGAGTTTAGAAATGAATGGAAATTTGGAAGGATCCGTGCTTCCGCCGGAAAGTGGAAATCCGGTTGTGGCCGTCTGCCATGTAGTACCTCCGTCAAGCGAGCGGGAGAAGTTGTTACTATAGTACCCGCCGATCAGTTGCTTATCGTCATTATTATTCCAGACCACCTCAAAACCGTCTCCCCCTATGACATTCTTATAGGCAGTAGTTGCCGATGCGCTGACGCCCGTTGGCGATAGTTGGCTGCCGTTATCCTGTAAACCGCCAAAGTACTGATCAAACCCGGGTCGTTTGTCGACACCGTAGAATTGTCCGGTGTTATAACCGGCACTCACTTTGTTCCAGCTTCCCTGGCCCGTTCCGGGTGAGGTAGAAATTTGCGAAAGGTAAACGCCTCCATCATTCGCGTTCAACAGGCGGAACGTCTTGGCGTTGTCGTCAACAGGAATTGCCACGAGATTGTGATGGTCAGGGTGAACGAGATTTCCGGCGTTTGTTCCATCGAATTCGAAGTAGGGATCGGCCACCACCTGTGTCGTTGCATTAAGTTGGCTGATCGAGGAGTACAAAATCTTCAGGGAAGACGTGGGCAGTGAGTTGGGTGTCCATGTTGCGCCGCTTGCCAGGGCCGGAAAGATCGTATACATCAGGCTGATCTTGTGTCCTCCGGAAACGGTAACGGTTGGATCCGGCGTCGAAGGGTTATAAACAATATTTTGGATGTAAACGTATTCCCGGCTGTTGTTGAGCGGGTCACTGGCGTCAAAAAATGATGACAGCAAGTCAAAGGCCCCATTGCGGTTTTGATCGCGAAATGAGACCATCAACTGTCGGTTATTGGTCACATCCCAAACTTCAAAAGGAACATCCACATAATCTTGAAACGAATAAGAGTCGTCGGCCACGCCCGATGTGCTGCCACTGGGCACGAGGAACCGGTGAGCCTTTTGTGTTTTGCCCGGACCAAAGCGTATTTCTGCGGTGGCCTTTGGGGCAGGGGTTCCCACATCCAACCTTCCGTTGGCATAAGTTACATTGCTAAACGACTGAAGCAATAAAAAACTTTGTGTTGATGTTTCATCCATGGCCCAATTGTCGATGGAAGTAGACCCGGTTGTTAGTTTGGTGCGAAAAAGGCCGACCCCGCCAACAAAAAAAACATCCTGATCGTAGGGATCGCAGGCAATCGTGTTATCATACCATCCTTGCTGGCTACCGCCCCCGGAAAGGAAATCGACTGTCTCTGCGCCGACGTTTAGATTCACCAGGGACCAGCTACCGCCCGCGTCATTCGATATATACAAATCCGAATTATTCCCTGACAAAGTTCCCTCGGCCGAAACAAATACGCGATTGGTATTGACCGGGGATACTGCGATTTCATTTCGACCCTTGATATTCATGCCCGCATTCGATAGATTCCAGGACTGCCCACCATCGATCGATTTCAAAACTCCGGTCTGATGGTGGGCCGCGTATTGCACGTTAAAGTTTCCCGGAGTCGCGTCTATGTCCTGCACGATACCGGCATAAACCTGCGTCCAGGCGGCACCGCCATTGCTGCTCCGGTAGATGCCTTTGTTGGAGACAACGACGATGGTGTTTTCGGTAGCGGGGTCGACGACCAATCGATTGATATCTCCAAAGTCGATTGAGTTAGTTAGCAGTGACCAGTTTTGTCCGCGGTCGATCGATTTAAATACGCCGTGGCCATTGATACCGTCGAGGTTTCCAAACCCTTCGCCTGTGCCGGCATAAATGACATCATGGTTTGATGCCGCCATCGCGAGAGAGGTCGTGGCGAGGTTGGGTAGCGTGGGGGTAAGCCAACTCCACGAAGTTCCGCCGTTCGTCGTCTTCCAGATACCTCCCCCGGCCGAACCGGCGTACCAGGTATTGGCGGTGGCGTCATCCGGGTCGACCAGGAGACCGCGCGTCCGGCCCGGCACATTGCCCGGGCCGCGTTCCTTCCATTCCAAAACGCCGTTCGCGGATTGGGTGCGCGCCATGGCCGAAGGTCTTCGTAGCGCGGCAAGGGCGCTTGCTTTTTGGTGTTCGGTAAATTGATAACTGGGAGCGTAACCGGGTTTGGTTTCCCCTTCCCGGATCTTGATCCCCTGGAGATATTGCTGCAGTCTTTCAGGATGATCATTGCCCTGCTCTTCCCTCTCTTCAAATTCTTCGCGCCCGGCAAGTTCAAATTCTTCCGCTTCCCCGGCTTGGATAGGGTTGGGCCTCAGACGCGTCAGTGAATATGAGCTGATAAAAAAAAGGAAAATAAAAAAGAGGGTTTTTTTCACGGTTGCAGGTCTTGGGTGTATTTGCTGAGATTTATGTTTTTCTTGTAGTCCGCAGGATTTTCATTCTTGCGGACCATTCCGGGTGTGCTGTAATATTCAACTTCAAGATCGCCGATCCATTTGATGTATCCGCTAAAAACATTCCCGCGTTCGACAATTTTTTGATCCTTGATCCGGATGATCGCAAATTTCGTTTTTTGGTTTGGTAAAGGACGGGTTGCCAATACAAAGCTCTTCAGGTTATTCATCGACTGCGAAGCACCGTCCCCTAATTCTTTTTTGATGAGCCCGTTCAATTCTGTCTGATCCTGTTTGGTAGGCACGGTATTGGCCGAGCAGGCGAAGACAAAAATAGAAACAAAAACAAATTTTCCGCAGGACAAGGGATCAAATTGTAAATGTGAAAAGGCTATTGAAAAAATAATGAGTGAGTATTCCTAATCTGTTTACAATCTAGTTCAAAGACCTTATCATTCCATTACACAGTGCCTGCCCTTCCGCGCCAAGATAGAGTTCCTGCCTTCTATCAAATGTGCAGGGGCGCGGTTGGGTAAGCTTGTGGTTTTGGGCGCCACGACAGGTCGTGGCGCCCAAAACACAAGCGTGAATAGATCCGCCCCGACGAGTCGGGGCGGCATTTTACTTTGCAGTGAGCCTGTCGCTGCCCGCAGCGACAGGCTCATCGCAAAGCTATTTATGGCGCGCCTACAAACTTGGAAAACGCTGCTACGCTATCTTTCGCGCCACATGGCAGGCCTTTGATTCGAGGATTGACCAACTCTCTTGTGACAATCATCCTCGTTCGGCGAGTTAAATTGATCATGCGGGTTTCCTCTGTAAGCTATTAATAAGAATACAGTTTAGAAACCCGTTATGTTTTCTGTTTCTTTTTTCTTGCGGCAGGGAAGAGAACGTTATTCAGGATAAGCCGGTAGCCTGGTGAATTGGGGTGCAACGTCAAGTCGGTAGGTTCTTCTCCTACGGTATGCTGATAATCTTCGGGGTCATGACCTCCATAGAATGTCCAGAATCCTTTTCCAAAAATGCCATGCAGGTACTTCGCTTCGCTGATCTCTTTGTTTTCTCCCATGACCACGACTTCCGGCTTGATTACGCGTTTCTTAAAACCGGTCGTTTGTCCATAAAAACCTTTGATCACACGCGTGTGATTCTGAGTCAGCATGGTGGGGATGGGGTCCCATTTGGCGGAGAATTCAAATACTGAAAAATAATCATTGTCCTGACGGAGGCCCCGTTCCGGTGCATTGTTGTCAATATCCGAGAATTCGTATTGATAGGGGTCTCTTGAAATATGGAAATCCGTGAATGCAAAAGTATTTTCAAAATTCAGTTTTTCCTGTGCCTGCGGGTCAATCGGGTCGCCGTCGTACATCCGGTCGCAGATGTCAACGCCTTCCGCAGCCAGGGCAATATCATAGGAATCCGTGGCGGAACACATCGCAAAAAGAAAACCACCCCCTGC
>JBGPGZ010000057.1:0-13784 GCA_041484175.1 Cyclobacteriaceae bacterium
CACACAATCATTATTCAAAAAATAATAATAGTGAGCGTCTGCCAACTGCATGCCCATCATATTTGCCCCTGAAAATCCAATATTGATTTTGCTCCGGAATAGCTGGATTTCATTTCTTGGACGAAGGGTTTCTAATGCCTGATAATCCCCGAGCCGGGAGTTATTGTCGATTACAATAATCTGAAAACTGATTTCCGGGGAAGTCTGGTGGATGATCGAGTTTACGCATTCGAGGGTATATTGGCTGGAGTTGTAGTTGATCAGAATGACGGCAACCTGGTATTTCCTCTTCCTCATTGTGAAATGAGATCAGTATTCCACTAATTTTTTTTGAAGTTTTGATTCCTGATTGAATTCAAAAAGTTTGTTTCGGACCTGATCCACCGAAATCGAGCGAATACATTCACAGTATGGATCTCTGCCACATTTATTGCAATTTTTATCCAGCACCAAATGGGCGGCAAAAGGGCCTATCGGTTTCCAGCGGCCAGGATGAACCGGCTTGATGGGAGCATAAATCCCCAGGGCGTATTTTCCCAGGGCAGCCGCCAGATGCAACACGCCTGTACTGCAGGCCAGCAAGCCATCGGCTGCACCGACAAATGAAATCATTTCTTCCAAATTCAGCTGACCGGTGAGATTCGTGACATGGGGGTGATCAAATAATTCAGGAGCTTCCCTTTGTATGAGTTCGCCTTCGTCTTTTAAGCCGGTAATGAAAATCCTAAAATCCTGGGGAGGCAAGACGTTGATCAGATTGTTAAAGTTCTCAAGGCCCCATTCTTTCGCGCTTCCTTTGGATTTCGGATGGATGATCAGATTGAATTGGTCCCTCGATAAAAGACCGCTGAAATCTTTCTCTTTTGCTTTCAGACCATAGAACGAAGACAATTCATTCATATCTATGTCCCACGCCAACTTGAACGGGGAGAGGAGCTTAAAATTAAGCTGACTTTCATGCAACGTTGACCTGATCCGGCTGAAGTCGACAATTTGATTGCAATACAGCCAATTGTACCAGCGGTGGGAAGTGGCCACGCGATGTTTTATCCCGACTTTCTTTGCCAGGTGAGCCAATTTTTTGTCGGGATAAATAAAAATAATACTGTCGGCCCGTGTGTTGGCAAGCAAGCCGGGGTTTTGAATGACCTCATCTTTATCTAAAAACTGATCTACGAAAATACAGTGATCGATCACGGGCTTCGTGTATTTTTTCCCCATGAAATAGATTTTTGTATCGGGCATCTCTGACTTTAAATATCCAAGCAACGGCAGCGTGAGAATGACATCTCCCAAATTGTCCGTCCTGCTGATAATAACTCTTCTGCCAAGGCCCGCCCGGTGGTTGAGTTCATAAAGTTTGGCGTATTTATAGAAGACATGGTTGGCGACAGCAACACCCACCATCAGCCCTTCAAAGCCGTCCAGAAATCCCCGCTTGATGATGTAACTCTTAAAAAAGGCAAAGGTGGATCTGAAAATTATCTTAAATACGGAACTTGACTTGCGGTTCACATTCTCGCGTGCAAAAATGTCGGAGTATCGCTGAATTTTCTGGAGGGTCTCGGCCGAGTCTTTGTAGGCACGGTGCAGCAGGTCCCCTTTAAGGTGCATGACCCTGGTTCCTCTTTTAAGGACCACCAGGTCATGAGGATTTTCTCCTCCCCAAATTCCAATTCTTTTATTCCACAACCGAATCTTCTGGTCCGGGTACCAATTGCCATGTTTGATCCATTTTCCACCATAGTTGGAAAGGCGGTTCATACGGTAGGCCTGGCAGGGCCAGCTTTCCTTTACCCTTAGAATGGATTTCGTAAGTTCTTCCGAAAGGTATTCATCTGCGTCCAGGGAGAGAACGTGTTCAAAAGTGGCTTGACCAAGGGCAAAATTCTTTTGATCAATATGGCTTTTGAATGGATGTTCTATGAACCGCACATTATTTTCTTCGCAAATAGCCTTTGTTCGGTCTTTCGAAAATGAATCCACCACAATAATTTCATCAGCCACCGGCCTCACCGAGTCAATGCACTTTCCAACGTTTTTTTCTTCGTTGTACGTAATAATAATAACACTAATCTTAATCATCATCGGGTTCTGTTCGCTACAAAATCATCATCTGGTTCTGTTCGCTACAAAGTTCCACTTTAGCGTCATGGAAAACAAACGTCATCTCTATAAGACGAAAAAACCCGCTCCGGGTATCGAGCGGGCAGGTTTTTTTGTGGCAATCAAGCTATCTTTTTTAGCGGCTGGCCATCAGCCCTTGTGATTTTACCAGGTTGATGAATTCAATTCGGTAGCCCTCCTGATCTTTTCCGCGTGCACCTTGGGCTAGCCTGAGAACGTCCTCAAAATTAAAATCTTTTGCATATTCTGACTCCCGCAAAAGCATCCCAAAACCAGCAACGGCCGCAGACCACCGGAAATTATCCGAGGTGTTTTCCAGTTTTACGTTTTCATCCAGGAGTGGATGAACGATTAATTTGCTCGTTTCTTCGTTCGGTTTCTTATAGCGAAACTTCACAGTCATCAATTCCTTCGATCCTGCAGCTGCCGGATCCACTTTGGAAGACTGGTATTTCAACTCATCAATTTTAAAAAATTCGCTATTTACGCCATCGGGGATGATTTCATAAAGCGCCGTAACCGTGTGCCCCGAACCCAATTCGCCCGCGTCCTTTTTATCGTTATTGAAATCTTCATTTTTAAGAATCCGGTTTTCATAGCCGATCAACCGATAGGCCTTTACCTTGGTCGGATTAAACTCAATTTGAAGCTTTACATCCTTTGCGATCGTGAAAAGCGTACCGCCAAATTCATTCACCAGTACCTTTTGCGCCTCCAGCAGGTTATCAATATAAGCATAGTTGCCATTGCCTTTGTCGGCGAGGGTCTCCATTTTGGAGTCTTTGTAATTGCCCATGCCAAAACCAAGAACGGTCAGGAATATCCCGTCGTTTCTCTTCGCCTCGATCAGGCGCTCCATCGATGCGTTGCTCGACTCACCAACGTTAAAGTCCCCGTCAGTTGCCAGGATCACCCGGTTGTTGCCCTCCTTTCTAAAATTCTCTTTTGCGATCGCGTAAGCCAACCGGATACCCTCTCCGCCTGCCGTTGATCCACCGGCTTGCAAATCAACCAGGGCTTGTATGATCTTTTGCTTCTCAGCGCCAGAGGTGGAAGGAAGGACTAACCCTGCAGCACCAGCATATACGACAATAGCCACCTTATCTTGCTCTCTCAATTGCTCCACAAGCATCTTAAAAGATGACTTCAATAATGGGAGTTTGTTCGGATCGCTCATGGAGCCCGACACATCAATCAGGAATACGAGATTGGAAGGAGGTAAATTTTCTGTTGGAATTTTTTTGCCCTGCAGACCAATGTGAACGAGCTTGTGTTTAGGGTTCCAGGGCGCCTTTGAAATTTCTGTAAAGATCGAAAAAGGATCATCCCCGGTTGGTTGCTGGTAATCATAATCAAAGTAATTGATCATCTCCTCAATCCGCACAGCGTCTTTGGGCGGCCGTTGACCATTATTTATAAAACGGCGGACGTTACTGTAAGAAGCTGCGTCTACATCGATCGAAAATGTCGAAAGAGGATTACGCATGGCATCATGAAAGATATTCTCATGGATGCCGTCGTATTCCTCCGTGTTGAACTCCGGCTGTTGCCAATCATGGGCAATAACGGGGGCCGGTTGGTAGGACATGTCCATCTTGGCTGCCCCCTTCCCGCTGCGCTTATACGATTTGCTATCGCTTGCGCCTGGGTCGTCCGCCTCCTTGACGGCATATCCTGAAACCACGATCTCGCTTAATTCTTTAACATCTGCATGTAATACCATATTCACGACAGTCCGCGTGCCGATGGCTACCTCTCTGGTGGCATAACCGATAAAAGAAAATACAAGCGTCCCCTTTTCACCTGGAATTACAAGACTAAACTCCCCCAGCCCGTTTGTCACGGTTCCGGTGGAGGTACCTTTCAGTAAAACATTTACGCCGGGCAGCGGACTTCCGTCTTCAGCGGCAGTTACTTTTCCGGAAACCGTACGCGTTGGCGTTGCTTGTATTCCTACGATGGCCAGGAATACAACAACCAGAATCGCAATTTTTGTTTTCATGTTTTTATCCGATTTAGTTTTTTGTCATTGAGATGCCGGTTTTTCATGGATTCCATAAAAACTTTGGAAATATTCTAAATTGAAGCGTGGTAGCCCCTAAACCGTCTCCGTTAGATGATCCTGAGCTGGTCCGACAGTACAAAAAGTCGGGCGATTTGGGGATTTTGGGTCAATTGTTTTCGCGTTACACCTCCCTCGTCTACGGGGTGTGCCTAAAGTATCTAAGGGATCGCGAAGACGCCAAAGATGCCGTTATGCAAGTATTTGAAAAACTTGTGCAAAGCCTGAAGGAACACCAGGTTGACAATTTCAAAAGTTGGCTGTACGTAACCACACGCAATCATTGCCTTATGCAGTTGCGCTCCCGAAAAGGAAAATTCAAAGAAGAAATCACACCCCACCTTATGGAAAGTGAATTGCTCCTGCATCTGGAGGACGAGCCGGAATTGGAACAAAATCTTACTAAATTGGAGAAGTGTATCGAGGAGCTGGCAGCGGAACAAAAAATGTGCGTGCAACTCTTTTTCCTTAGGGAAAAATGCTACCAGGACATCACCGGCCTCACCGGATTCGATCTGGGCAAAGTAAAGAGCTACATCCAAAACGGAAAACGGAATTTGAAAATCTGTATGGAACGCAATGGCTGACCTGAGAAACGATATTGAAAAATACCTCAAAGGTCAGCTAGACCCCGCAGCAATGCACGCATTGGAAAAAAAGGCGCTCACCGACCCTTTTCTTGCGGAAGCGCTGGAAGGGGTTGATTCCATAAAACCCGGTGAGTTCTCAGTAGACGTTGATGAATTGAACCGCCGAATTGCCAGGAAAGGAGCAAGTAAGCGGTTTTGGGTGATGCGAATTGCAGCATCGGTTGCTTTGCTAATTGGTACTTCTTATATCGTCTACACTTTGACAAAAGCGGATCAGCCGGTGACCCTGGCGCAAAATGCATCCAAAGAAACTCCCGCCCCTCCCAAAGAAAATCCGGCTACCGACTCGATTTCAACACCGGCAAAAGGAAAAGCAGACGAACAATTCCTGACCCTCAACCGGCCGGCCCATGCTCAGCCCCGGGCAAAGACAAAGGTGGAGGACAAATCTGCCAAGCAACTTTCCGAGCCAACCGTGGCCGCCGCTGAAACGGATGACAGTAAATCGGGACCTGCTGAAGTTGCATCAGCGCCCACGACTCAAGTTCATGAATTAGAACAGCTAAAGGAGGCAGAAAAAATTGCGCTGGATGACAAGGTGGTTGCCGGGGAATCATCAGGGGTCAAAAAAGAGGAGGCTGTAAGCCAACGGGCCGTCCGTTCCAAAAAGGATCTCGGCGGAGCGCCTCCCAAAAAGCCGGCTCAACAGGTGATCAGCGGCAAGGTCACTGCTGTTGAGGATGACTCCCCTATTCCGGGTGTCAATGTTGTTATCAAGGGGACCACCCAGGGAGTCATCAGCGATGAGAAGGGGAATTTTCAGTTGTTCACCGGGGCACAAGACAACGATTTGGTCTTCTCTTTCATCGGTTATCAGACACAGGAAGTTAAGATCACGTCTGGCCAGCCACCGGTCATCGTTCGGTTGCCTGCCGATCTATTACAATTGAGCGAAATCGTTGTTGTCGGTTATGCTGAGAAGGGCGACGAGCGGGAACCGGTCATTAAGCTGGCAGAACCTGCTGGCGGCAGGAAAGCTTATAATAAATATCTGGAATCAAATTTGCACTATCCTCAACAAGCGCTTGAGAAGAAAATTGAGGGGAAGGTTACCATTGAATTCAAAGTGGAAACCGATGGCGACCTGTCTGACTTTGCTGTTATACGGGGCCTCGATTTTGGATGCAATGAAGAGGTAATACGCCTCGTCAAAGAAGGACCCCAATGGAGACCATCCTCAGAGGCAGATGTGCCCATCGAAAGTACCGTACGGGTTCGCATGAAATTCAAGCTGCCAAAATAAAACCCAGGTAGTTTTGCCAATGGTGATTTTATCGGTGAAATGCCTGTTCAAAACGTTGGTAAATTGAAAGGATTCGAAGACCTTAGAATTGACTCGATTCCATGACGAAAAAAGCTACTGCCAAAACCATTCCAAGAGAAATTCTGGATTTGGTACGTCAAGAATTCAATTCTTCACAATTCATTTCCATGTCCCGCGGGACGGGCAAATGGAGTTTCATACCCCATCTTCAGAAAGCCCTGCTACAATTCATTGAAAGCCGGAAAGCAAATCATCCGGACTTGCTGATCCAATACCCGAAAGGCCCAACCGAAGATCTATTGAGGAGGGCTTTTAATTTGAAAAGCCCTCCCGGGGCAACCAAATCGCTGCGTGATTTGATCAGCCTTTATGCAACCCAGGGGAAATATGAATGGAATCAGTTGATCACCCAGCTGTTTCCCGACAAATTCGGCTGGCTCCTTGATATTGAAAAACAGGACGATCATGCCACGCCATCTGTTCCTGCCTGGACACCGGGTATCGATATCTTTGCGAGTAAAATTGCCGACTTGCTGGCGGAAAAACTTTCTGCAAAAGAAATTGAAATCGTCAAACGGCAAATCAGGGATGAGGCAGCCGGTGGGATCGCTCCTACCGAACTGATTGAAAACATTCTGGTCTCTCCAACCAATGATCCCGATAAACCGGAATTTCCACCAAAGCCTTTCTACACACCCAAATTCCCGGCTTCTGCTACCTATCCAATCAAGGTGCCGGGTTTTTCGAACGTTTGGTTAAAGGATGAAAGCACCAATCCCACCGGCACGCATAAAGACCGAATGGCCTGGGAAGTTCTCATCAAGGCGAAACGATATCATATTAAGGAGATTTCATTGATCTCATCCGGAAGTGCGGCCATGGCCATTCAGCACTTTTTAAATTTGTACCATGCTACCACGGTCCTCAAAGTGCTCGTCGACCATTCTATGAATCCCGACATAAAACAGCATCTTGCGCTCATTGGCTGCAAGGTCTATGAAACCGATCTCTCTCAAAGGCCGTTAACGGGTAAAGAGATCAAGGATCTTACTGAAAATATTCATGGCATCGACATCACTTATCGGGAGGTCCTGGACAGGTATAATGACAATTATTACGATTGGTTATCCTATGAGATTCTTAACACTACGCCGATGCATTGTTTTATTCCCTTTGGCACGGGAGATTTATTCATCAATATTTTGATTATTGCCGAGCGGGAATTTAATAATCGCATTTACAAACACGATCCGCGATTTACCGGAGACATCGACGTGATCAGCCGCTGCCATTTCATTGGAGCTACTACGCATCATGCCAATACCCGCCTTGACAAACTGTTCTCTTATCATCTTCCTTCGATCAAGGATTATAATAATTATCTTTCTTCGTTAATTGACAATGACCGTATTGGAAATGCTTCTGCCATTCTGGATGTCGAGGAAGAATTTATCGAGGAAGCGATGAACCTTGCCCGTGAACAGGATATTACGTGCGAACCCAGCGGCATTGCAGGGCTCGCCTTGTTGCTTCAAAACAGAAATGATGTTCCCAGGGACGATAAAATCCTTATCGTAAACACAGGCCGTACCAACTACACGGTCAACCTTCCAGGGTAGTTTTGGATTCATCGTGTTGGCCAAAATGCCCTTGTCTATTTTGCTCGAAATCACAATTCGCCATAGCTTCCAACGCGTTGCCTATGTTCCCCTGGGCATAAATTGTTCTTTCCGTATTCATTATTCTTTTTACTTTTAGGGATTGTTTAACCAACACTTGACTTGATTCAGCATGAGTTTATTTGTTAAAAAGCCGCTCGAGCAACTGCTCCAGATGTCTTCCGATCCTTCAAAAGGATTGAAGCGTACGCTGGGCGCCGGAAACCTGATAGCCTTGGGTATTGGAGCAATTATCGGAGCCGGGCTCTTTGTCCGTACGGCCGCCGCTGCCGGTGAACATGCAGGACCTGCGGTCACGCTCTCATTCATATTTGCGGCCATCGGGTGCGCTTTTGCCGGATTGTGCTATGCGGAGTTTGCATCGATGATTCCTGTTGCCGGCAGCGCCTATACCTACGCGTATGTCACCATGGGTGAATTTGTTGCCTGGATTATTGGATGGGCATTGGTGTTGGAGTATGCGTTGGGAGCGGCAACCGTGTCGATTGCGTGGAGTGAGTTCCTCAATAAATTATTAGGGGGCGCCATTCCCTACGAATGGTCTCATTCTCCCTTTCAGAAGGTACTGGAAGATGGTGCACTCAGGCATGGCATTATGAACGCCCCCGCGCTGTTCATCCTGCTGGCGCTCTCTTTGTTGCTGATCAAAGGCATGCAGGAATCCGCCATCGTCAATACAATCATTGTCATTGTCAAGGTCTCAATTGTTGTGATCTTCATCGTGATAGGCTGGCAGTTCATCAATCCTGCAAATCATACACCTTATCTGATTCCTGCTGACGCGAAGCCCGCCCTGTTGCCGGATGGAAGTAGCTACTCCTATGAGTCAATCTGGGATCATGGCTGGTTTGGCGTGATTGCGGGTGCGGGTGTTGTATTCTTTGCCTTCATTGGATTCGACGCCATTTCAACGGCAGCCCAGGAGTCAAAGAACCCAAAAAAGGACATGCCTATCGGGATTCTCGGATCACTGATCATTTGTACTGTCCTGTACATTTTATTCTCTTACGTATTGACAGGAGTGGCGCCCTATACGGACTTCATGATGAAAGGAAAAGAAGCGTCGGTGGCATACGCGATCGACGTGTACATGCCCGGATATCGTTGGCTTTCCACGTTGGTCACCGTTGCCATTCTCGCGGGCTTCTCTTCTGTTATGCTGGTTATGCTCATGGGGCAATCACGGGTTTTCTACTCCATGGCGCTGGATGGTCTCCTTCCCAGAGTTTTCTCAACACTTCACCCCACATTCAGAACGCCGTATAAGTCGAATATGCTCTTGTTTATTTTTGTGGGCTTAATTGCAACGCTGTTACCCGGAGATATTACCGGCGACCTGACAAGCATCGGGACACTGTTTGCTTTCGTGTTGGTTTGCGCCGGCATTTTGGCAATGCGGAAGGCAAATCCCGGGGCAGTTCGGCCATTCAGGACACCTTGGGTCCCGTTCGTTCCGATTATGGGCATTCTTGTTTGCTCGGCAATGATCATAGGGCTGGATTGGGTAACTCAGGTGGTGGCCTTTGCGTGGCTGCTGATCGGATTAGTCGTGTACTTTTCCTATAGCCGCAAGAACAGTCTCTTGCGAAATAAACCTTAGCCTTCTGAAATCTAGTTTAACACTTCATCCGTAACGGTAAGCGTCGATCCTGCAATTTCTATCCGGTATCTTCGCAAAGCCCTGGAGGCAGGACCTTTGGTAGGGTATCCATCCGAGAGACTAAAATTGGAACCGCAGCAGCGATCGATCAAAAAAAGTCTCGAAATATCAACATCGACCTGGGCACAGGCCGATCCAGCCTGGTAAGAGCAATTTCGTTCGAAGGCAATAAACGTCGTGGCATCTACGCGATAAACAATGATACCCCTGACTCCGCCATCAATTTCCACAAAACCTCCATCGTTTGAAAGGGGACGGTACTGCGGAAACGTCATATTGATCGTAATTTCCGTAAAGGAAACGAAGGGAATGGGTTCATCCGTCTGACCATATACGCCAATCGCGGGAAACAATAACAGTAAACACAATTTGATCTTACCTATATTCATAAAATCCTTTTCCGGTTTTTCGTCCGAGGTGGCCAGCATCAATTTTCCCTTGTTGTATCCTGCTCGGTCTGAATTTAGCGTCCTGGAAGAACGCGTCATACATAGAGCACGTCACCTTAAAATTCGTATCCAGGCCGATCAAATCCATCAATTCAAAGGGCCCCATCTTAAAGCCCGCTGACCGCAAAAGCTTGTCAATGCCAGGGACATCCGATACCTGCTCTTCCAAGGTCCTCAATGATTCCAAATAATAGTGTCTGGCCACCCGGTTAACGATAAATCCAGGTGAATCTTTTGCGAGGACCGGCACCTTTCCCAGTTTTTTTGAGAATTCTTTTATTTTATCAATTAATTCGGGGGAAGTCGCTGCCCCGGCAATCACTTCCACGAGCTTCATGCGGTCGGCCGGATTAAAGAAATGAAGACCTACGCAACTACGGGGGTTTTTTAATGCCGCAGCAATCTGTGTTACAGACAGGGAGGACGTATTGGAAGCAAGTATCGCTATTCCTGAATTTATTTTTTCCAGTTCCGTGAAAAGTTTTCGTTTCACCTCCAGGTTCTCAACGACGGCTTCAATAACCAATTCCGCCTTCGCATCCGATAGCCTTCTGCAGGGAACAATATTCTTCTCAATCTGAAGTCGTTCGGCATTGGACAATTTCCCTACTTCTACCCGGCTCAACAATGTTTTTTGAATGTTGGAGACTCCCTGGTTGATCAAGTCATCGGTGATATCAAATAAAAGCGTCTTCAATCCCGACGCTGCGCACACATGGGCAATCCCCTGCCCCATCGTGCCGGCACCTATTATTGCAACGGTATTGATTGAGTTGACAATCATTTATCCTCTTTTGTAAAATTGCTTAATTTTTTCACAAACATAGGTTATATGGATGTGTGATAATTCCGGGTGGACGGGCAATGACAAAACCTCTTCCTGGCACCGGCTGGCTTGAGGAAAGTCAGCCTGGGCGTGATTCAAATACCGATAGGCCGGTAAGTTAGGCAGCGCTTTTGGATAGTGAATCATGGTTTGAATACCCTGCATCGCCAAATAGTTCTTAAGTTCATCCCGGCGCGGCGTCCTGATCACATATTGATGGAAAGTATGGCGGGTATCCTGACGGGTAATTGGCAGAACAATCTGATCAACTTCTCGCAGCAACTCATTGTAAAGTCCGGCGTGAGCAATGCGTTGCTCTGTCCATCGCGATAAATGACGACATTTAATTGCAAGCAGCGCGGCCTGCAAAGTGTCGAGCCTGCTATTGACTCCCTCGATAGCATGGTCCGAAAGTCCACCGTGATTCGCGTAAAGTCTCGCTCTTTTTTCCAACTTATCGTCGTTTGTTAGGATGCAACCAGCATCTCCATAGGCTCCCAAATTCTTGGTTGGATAAAAACTGAATGCACCCGCATCGCCGATGTTGCCAACGGACACCCCAAATTCCGCTGTTAGGTGCGCCTGCGCGCAATCTTCCACCAGAAAGAGACCTCTTTGTTCACAAATTCGCTTGAGCTCTTGGGCGTGAGCCGCTTGCCCGTAAAGATGAATCAGGATGACTCCCCTGGTCCTGCCAGTGATCTTCTCTTCGATCCGCTCAGGATTGACCGTGAAGGTTTCCGGCAAGATATCGGCAAACACGGGCTTCCCACCGGCGAGGGTAATCGTCTCCGCAGAAGAAATCCAGCCGAACGCGGGAGTTATTACCTCGTCCCCCGTTGAAACTCCCAATGCTTTCAACGCAATGAAAATCGCGTCTGTGCCATTGCCCACACCAACACAATATTTTACTCCATGCAAAGACGCAAAGGTAGATTCAAATTGCTGTACAAAGGGACCTCCAATAAATTGGCCGCTTTCCAGGACGGAATGAACGGCCTGATCCATTTCAGTCTTGATACTTTTGTACTGAGATCTTAAATCAACAAAAGCAACTTCCATTGACCTAAACAACGGGTTTGAATTGTCGCAAAAAGCGAATATCATTTTCGGAATAAAGCCGGAGGTCGTTTACGCCATACTTCAATTGCGTAACACGTTCAATCCCCATGCCGAAGGCAAAGCCAGTATAGATCGCTGGATCAATGCCACAATTTTTTAGCACATGGGGGTGTACCATGCCTGATCCTGCAATTTCTACCCATCCACTGTACTTGCAGACATTGCATCCTTTCCCGGAGCAGATCAAACAGGAAATATCAATTTCAGCGCTCGGCTCCGTAAATGGAAAAAATGAAGGGCGAAACCGGATATCAATGTCTTTGCCATACATTTCTTTGGCAAAGTGATATAATGTCTGCTTGAGGTCCGCAAAGCCCACATTCTTGTCGATGTACAAACCTTCCACCTGATGAAAGAAGCAATGCGCACGAGCCGAGATAGCCTCATTGCGATAGACCCTTCCTGGCATGATTGCCCGAATGGGCGGCTTTTGTTGTTCCATGAGGCGGATCTGGACGTTGGAGGTGTGAGTGCGCAGCAGAACATCCGGATTCTTTTCGATAAAGAAAGTATCCTGCATTTCGCGCGCGGGATGGTTCTCGGCAAAATTCAATGCCGAGAAATTATGCCAATCGTCTTCGATCTCAGGTCCATCGGCGACGCTGAAGCCAAGGCGTTCAAAAATTTCAATGATTCGGAATTGCGTAAGACTCAGGGGGTGAAGGTTTCCGGTTTTATTGGAAACCGGCGGAAGGGTCAAATCAATTGCGGCGGTACTTTCCGAGTGTGATTTAAGCGATTCGCTCAGCTCCTTGAATTTTGATTCCGCAATTTGCTTCAGTTCGTTCAGCGCTTTTCCCAGTTCTTTCTTCTCCGCGGGGGGTATTTTTTTAAGATCTTCAAAGAGTTCAGCCAACGCACCTTTTCGGCTTATATATTTCAAACGAAAAGATTCAAGATCATCGTTATTATGACCATGAAATGAATTTAATTCATTTTTTAATTGTGCAACTCTTGCTATCATACCGTTCAAGCAGCGCGGGTTTGTACTTTCTTCAAAGTAAAGTTAATTCCAAGACAAATTATCAATACCAGGGTCAAAATTAGCATATCCCCTTTTTCTTTCAGCAGCCAGGCCAAAAAAAACAACACAAGATTAAATCCGGCCAGAATGAATACAGTATGCGCATGAGAAAATCCGAGGTTCAGGAATTGATGATGAAGATGATTCCGGTCTGCCCGAAAAGGGGATTGCATCTTTCTGATTCTTAAGATAATGACCCGCAGCGTATCAAAAATTGGGATAATAAGAACACAGACAGCAGTGGCCACGGAACTTTCGAATTTTGCGGAATGGCCGAGGGGCAGGCTATGGTTTTCATTGATAAATCGTATTGCCAGGTAAGTTAGCAAAAGGCCGATCATCAGCGCCCCGGTATCGCCCATAAAAATTCTTGAAGGTTGCCAATTGAAAAATAGAAAAGCAATCAAAGAACCGGCAAAGCAGAATGAAATCAAGCTAACCGATGTGTCTCCTATATAATGAAACCAAAAACCAAAAAAGAGGAGGCACAGCAAGCCAACTGTGCCCGCTAAACCATCCACCCCATCAATCAGATTGTAAGCGTTGGTGACAATAACAAATGTTATAATGGTGATTGTATAAGATAAGAAGGGTGAAAAGTCGGGTGTGTCGATAATTCCATAAAAAGAGTTTAACAATGACCGATCCAGAAATACAATGACAAAAATCGGAAGAAACTGGCTAAAGAGTTTTTGCTTAGGGTCAAGCGCCAATACGTCGTCGCGCAATCCGATCAGAAACATCAAGCCAACGGAAATAAAAAAGTATTTCAATTTGATCCACTCCTGAAAAGGCAAGCTCATCAGTAAGGTCAAAATGACCCCCAGCAATATGGATATTCCGCCCATGGATGGGGTAAAACTATCATGGATTTTATGCTCACTCGGCAAGTCCAATATTCTCCATTGTTTCAGCAGTTTA
>JBGPGZ010000058.1:0-13626 GCA_041484175.1 Cyclobacteriaceae bacterium
CTCCTTGCACACAGCGCGGAATGGCGGATCGCTTACGTCCTCCATAGGCGCCAGTAATAAAGGGAACTCCCCGATTTCCAAAGGGCCGATTTTTACCACGATCTCATGCTGTTATTCCAATGAAAGAAAGAATTCGCCATATTTGCGCGCAAAATTAACTGAATTTGTCGAGATGTCTGAATCTGATTTAACCCCCCGCTCCCACCCGCACCAACGATCTTCTGCGACTTCAGTGATTTTTGTTCTATTGACCACACTGGCCGGATTCATCATCATTGGCCCGCTCATCGGATTTTTACTCGCCATTCCCTTTATCCATGGCAGCATTCTTGAATTTGCCACCAAGATCGGCGACCCTATGTCCTACCCTGAAATCAAAACCCCGTTTTTTATTATCCAAGGGTGTGCAACTTTAATCGGACTGGTTGTCGGACCTTCAATCTACTGGATCGCTTCTGAAAAACGAAACGTCCTTGATTTCATAAAAAATAAGTCGACTCCTGCTATCGTGTTCATGCTTACACCGATAATCGTCATTTTGTTTATGGCGCCTGACTCGGTGCTTATTGATTGGAATGCTCACTTCTCCTTCCCGGAATTCCTAAAAGGATTTGAGGCCTGGGCGCGGGACCGGGAGGACTATGCAGAAAAATTGACGCGGTTTCTGACAACCTTTGCGTCAACTGGTGAATTTCTTTTTGCTTTTTTGGTGATTGCAATTCTTCCTGCGATCGGAGAAGAATTAGTATTTCGCGGAATGCTCCAGCCGCTGTTGCAGCGCGCCACGAACAGGACTCACCTTGCCATTTGGATTTCCGCCTTTCTCTTTAGCGCCCTTCACATGCAGTTTTTCGGTTTTGTCCCGCGCGTGTTGCTCGGCGCTTTGTTTGGATACTTGTATTCGTGGTCTGGCAATTTGATGGTGCCGATGTTTGCCCATTTTATCAACAATGGATTTTCTGTAATCCTGCTTTACCTCCATCAGTTAGGTAAGATTGATATCGATGTTGAAAATACCGACGCAGCTCCCTGGCCCGTGGTGATCAGTGGCACTATTCTTACTTTTGGCCTTTTGGCTTACTTGAAAAGGTTCTTGCAACGAAACCCAACCGCTCCTTGATCCCGGCGTTAAATAAATATAACAACCTCACGCAGCGCCTTATCACAGGTATCCTCGGATCAGCTGCAATTATTTTTGGTGTCGTCTACAGTGAGTGGAGCTACTTTCTCATCTTCTTTGCGCTGTGCCTCCTGTCCTTATTGGAATTCTATCGCGTCACCGGATTGGATGGGTTGCTTCCTTTAAAGACTTTTGGCACCCTCTGTGGAATGGTTATCTTTTGCCTGTCTTTTTTTATCGAGCGGGGCAGCATTTCATACCGCTATTATTTTTTGATTTTCCCGCTTATCTCTTGCGTGTACATGATCAAACTGTATAAAAAATTCGAACGCAAGCCATTCACTAATATTGCGTTTACCTTTCTGGGAATTTTCTATATCGCCATTCCATTTGCGTTATTGAATATCGCTGTTTTCGAAAACGGGAAATACAATTTCGAAATTATCTTTGGTTGTCTCTTTATATTATGGGCGAGTGACACAGGTGCCTATTTTGCGGGTACCTTGTTCGGACGAAGAAAATTATTCGAGCGCATCTCGCCAAAGAAATCATGGGAAGGTGCCTGGGGGGGTGCTCTTCTGGCAATGATATTCGCTTATGGAATAGCTCAGTATTTTACAACACTCGCGCTATGGCAATGGCTGATCATTGGAGTCATCATCATTGTCGGCGGCACGTTTGGCGATCTGGTGGAATCGCTGCTGAAGCGCAGTATTGAAATCAAGGATTCAGGAGATTCCCTTCCGGGCCACGGCGGTTTTCTTGACCGCTTTGACGGGCTGCTTATCTCAGCTCCGTTTATCGTTGCGTTTTTAGAGATCTTTTGACTACGCTCTCGAACTGAGCTATTTTACATTTAAATCAAAATCAAACTTATTTTTTTCATAGCTTCGCAAGTTATTGCCTTGAATACATGATTGCATTTTTAAAAGGAAAGCTCACACACAAAGAACCAACTTGTGTGATCATCGATGTTAACGGAGTCGGTTACAAGGTGAATATTTCATTGAATACTTTTTCAGAAATTAAAGATCGCGAAGACATCCGGCTCGCAACCTACCTTCAGGTTCGCGAGGATGCACACATCCTCTATGGATTTTCGAATGAGGCCGAGAAGGCTATGTTTCAGCATTTGATTTCGGTAAATGGCGTAGGGCCCGGCACGGCCATGGTGATCCTCTCGTATCTCCCTCCGCTTGAGTTAAATTCAGCGATTGTGCGCGAGGATGCGGCCACGCTCCAATCTGTCAAAGGAATCGGAGGAAAAACCGCCCTGCGCATCATCCTTGAATTGAAAGACAAGCTGCGCAAAGAGCCCCTGGACGCTTCGAATATCGGCTTTGCACACAATACCATGCGCCAGGAAGCGTTATCCGCCTTGGTGACATTGGGGATCACGAGGGCCACGGCCGAAAAAAGCGTTGACGCGGCCCTGAAGAAATCAGGAAATACCATTAGCTTGGAAGAACTGGTCAAACAAGCCCTAAAAAACGCCTGAGATACGATTGGTTGTAACGATACGGAAAGGACAGTTCATTTTCGGACTGGGCATGGTTATACTCCTATGCCTGGTTCTACCGCCTATTTACGCCCAGAAGTCTGACACCACCAAAAAAGTAGTCGACACACTCACCCAAAAAACCGTGAACCCCTTCCGGCCCACCTTCCGGCCGAGTGATCGCTATGGTGATCCCTTTTCCAATCAAACTACTTTTTCGCCACTGTTCTTAAAAGACCCCAAGAGCCTTAACCTCGATATGCAAATCGATACGGGCATGAACTATAGTATTTCTGAAAAAATCGGTAAGGTTAACTTTCGTCCGAATTCCGCGATGTCATTCCAGGAATTCAATCTGCGTCAAAGCAAAACGATGCTGAAAGAATACTGGAAGGGACGGAGCCATGCACTCGATGGCGAAAGCGCCGTAAGCAGCCGCAATATTATTCCTAAGATTTATGTAAGCCCCATCATGGACCGCATTTTCGGCGGAAGCTATGTAGAACTGATCCCCCGTGGATTTGTGACGCTGGATTTCGGAGCCAATTTTCAAAAAATCCAAAACCCCGCGATCCCTATCAGGCAACAAAAAAATGGTGGCTTTAAATTTGACCAGCAAATTAACCTCAGCGTGGTCGGTAAGATCGGCGAGAAAATGAAAGTGACCACCAACTTTGACAATAACAATTCATTTGACTTTCAAAACAACATGAAGGTCGAGTACACCGGATTTAAAGAGGATATCTTAAAAAAATTGGAGATCGGGAATGTTAGTCTCCCGCTCAACAACAGCCTTATCTCGGGAGCCCAAAATCTTTTTGGGATAAAAGGTCAGTTGCAGTTTGGACGCCTGTCGGTCACAGCGCTTGCAGCGACACAGCGTGGAAAACAATCTTCGATTAATGTGGCTGGCAGTACAAGCGGGGCCGCTCAGGGCAAACCGTTTGAGATTGTCGGTTCCAGCTATGACGAAAACAGGCACTTTTTCCTCGGTCATTTCTTTCGCGACCATTATGAAAAATGGTTGAAAACCATCCCACAGATCACTTCCGGCGTCAACATCACGCGCATAGAAGTCTACGTTCTCAACCGCAAGGTTGATACCCAAACACTGCGCGATGTGGTGGGTTTTATGGATCTGGGAGAAACAGACAAGATCTATAACAACAACCTGACGGCGACAGCGCCGCCTCAATCTCCAAACGCAAACGGTGCCAATGACCTTTACTCAAAATTAGCCGTATTGTCTCCAGCCTCCGAGGGAATCAACGGACTGTTGGAAACGAATATAAACTTGGTGAACGGCACCGACTTTGAGAAAATCACCAGCGCCCGGAAATTGGCAACCACGGAATTTACCTTTAACAATCAGCTGGGCTATATCACCCTCCAGAGTAAACTGCAAAATGACGAAGCGCTGGCGGTGGCTTATGAATACACTTACAATGGGCAAGTTTATAAGGTCGGTGAGTTGACGGAAGACTATTCCAACAAGCCCCCAACCGCTGTAGTTTACTTAAAGTTATTGCGTCCACGCAAGATCAGCATTAAGGACCCCCGCGGTACGATTATTCCGACCTGGAACCTGATGATGAAAAATATTTACAATCTCAATGTCACCCAACTCACGCGCGACGGATTTCAACTCCGGGTGATCTACCGCGATGACCGGACCGGGATCGACAATCCCCAGTTGCAGGAAGGAGCACCGGAAGTCCGCGCCAAACAATTGATCGAAGCTTTCGGCCTTGACCGCCTTAATCCTTACAATGACCCTCAGCCAGACGGCAACTTTGACTTCGTCGATAAGATTACCATCAACACGGAAACAGGGATGATCATCTTTCCGTACCTCGAACCCTTTAATAAGGGTCTCCGGGATTTGTTTAAGCTCGAACCAAACCTTTCTCAGCGCGATTTCCTGATCAACAAGTATGTCTATGATACCCTTTATCACACGACGCAGGCGGAGGCGGCCTTGGTAGCCAACAAGAATAAATTCTTTATCGTCGGATCGTTTAAGTCAGGATCCGGAAAAGACATCATTATCCAGGGATTCAATATTTCGCCCGGATCGGTAAAGGTTTACGCCGGCGGGACACCCCTCCGCGAAGGCACCGACTATACGGTAGATTATACCTTTGGCAAAGTGACGATCCTCAATGAAGGTATTCTGAGTTCGGGAAAAAACATCAGTATCACGTATGAACAACAGGATCCCTTTGCGTTTCAAACGCGGTCATTACTCGGGACCCGCCTTGATTATAAATTAAGCGATGACGTAAACATTGGGTCCACGTTTTTGTATTACAACGAGCGGCCGCTCATCTCGCGTAACCTGATCGGTACGGAGCCGGCGCGCAATATGGAATATGGCCTTGACATCAACGTAAAAAAAAACTCGCGGTTCCTGACCAAAATGGTGGATGCACTGCCGTTTCTGCAAACCAAAGAACCTTCCTCGATCACGTTTAATGCCGAGTTTGCTCAGCTTCTACCGGGTACCTCCAACGTCGTACAAGGCCAGGGCACTTCGTTTATCGACGATTTTGAAAACACGGCAACACCGTATAGCCTTATTAATCCAATAGGATGGAAACTTGCCAGTGTCCCGAAAACAACCAACAACGAGTTTGACTTGTCGGGCGGTTCGCCGGATGACCTGAAGGCCGGATATAAACGCGCTAAGCTGGCCTGGTATCAAATCGATAATTTATTTTACACACAGTCTAATCGATACAAACCTAAAAAGCTTACGACCGATGATATTGACAATAATCATTACGTCAGGCCGGTCGGCCAACAGGAAATTTTCCCCTATCGCGATCCTTATATCGGGAATTTCTATGAGCCTATTTTAAACCTTGCTTACTACCCGACAGAACGGGGACCATACAATTATAATCCGGATCTGAATGGAGACGGTTCGCTCAAGGATCCGGCTACCAACTGGGGAGGGATCACAACCGCCATCCGAACGGAAGTAGATTTTGACAAAGCCAACATTGAATATATCGAGTTTTGGCTGCTCGACCCGTTTATTAACTCCAAAGGAGGGCAAATTAATGATGGCGTCCAGGGACATACCCCCCAACCCAATACAACCGGAGGAAAGCTTGTTTTTCATCTGGGAAGTATCTCCGAAGATCTCCTGCGCGACGGCAAGCATGCCTTTGAAAACGGGTTACCAAGGGATGGCAGCCTGACCACCGGGGTCGATACGAATGGACCGTGGGCCAACGTAACCACCCAGCAATACATTAACAATGCCTTTGACACGGATCCAACTTCGCGCACGAACCAGGACGTGGGACTCGATGGGACCAACAGTGTACGTGAACAAGACAAGTTCAAAAATTTTATTGACGCCGCCCCTCCTGCAGCCCAGGATATTGTCAGGAAAGACCCCTCCGCCGATGATTTCAAATACTTTTTAGCCGATGATCTGGACGAAAAGGACGCCAAGGTGCTTGAGCGTTATAAGAATATCAATGGCATGGAGAACAACTCTCCCATACTCACGGGCAATGAACCCTACACCAAATCAGGAACGACCATTCCGGATAACGAAGATCTCAATCAGGATAATACCCTGAGCGACCTGGAGGAATATTATAGTTACAGCATTGATTTGAGGCCCGGCCAACTCGATGTAGGGAAGAAATACATCGTTGATAAAATTACACCGGCTAAACAACAGGAAGTAACATGGTATCTTTTCCGTATACCGATCAGGGACTTTGAAGGACAAGTGGGCGATATCAACGGATTTAAGTCCATCCGATATGCCCGCATGCTGTTAACCGGATTTACACAGCCTGTGGTTTTGCGGTTGGCTAATTTCAGGGCGGTCGGAAACCGGTGGAGGGCTTACAATGGAAACCTGCAACAGTCTTCTTTCACACAACCCATCGAGCCCAACCTCGACAATTTCACCGTATCGGCCGTGAACGTAGAAGACAACGGCCAGGGGAATGCCGTGAAACCACCCTACATCGAGCCGCTAAAACGCGACCGCGACAATACTTCGGTTGTTCAACGCAGGCTCAACGAACAATCTGTTCAGTTGTGCGTGACGGATCTTCCCGATGGCGACGCACGCGCTATCTACAAAAATGTGTCGATGGACTTCTTCAACTACAAGCACATCAAAATGTTCATCAGTGCGCATGGTCAAAACCTCAAGGACAACGAAGTAAGCGGCTTTTTGAGATTGGGTACGGACTTTGACCAAAATTATTACGAAATTGAATTACCCCTAAAAGTCACCGATCCGGGCGCCCAGGAGTTCGCCGGCAACAACCGAAACGACAACGCGATCGCGACTGTATGGCCTGACCAGAACTCGATCGATCTTGATCTGGATGAATTATACGCGCTTAAAGCCCAGCGCGACCGTGAGGGATTTTCGCTGGGTGAATTATACCCGCGCGCCGGCCCCAAGCAAGTGGGCAAACACCTCCTTCGCATATACGGCCGGCCTGACATGAGCCAGGTAAAACTGATGATGATCGGGGTTCGCAATCCACGCGGAGCCAATACCAAACCCGTTGACGTTTGCCTCTGGGCGGATGAACTGCGGCTCACCGATTTTGACCGCACGGCAGGCTGGGCAGTGAATTCCGTGCTCAACGCAAAACTTGCCGACCTCGGCAATGTCACCGCCTCGCTGAGACACACCACTTTCGGTTTTGGCGGGGTGCAATCGAAAATCTCGGAGCGCACCCGCAGCGAGACGACCATTTATGACATCTCGGCAACCATCAACATTGACAAACTCCTTCCTAAGAACACGGGTCTAAAAATACCGATGTTTGCAAGCTATGAGAGTACGGTCATCAATCCCAATTACGACCCGGCCAACCCAGACATGCGGACGGCGGCCGCGATCAAATCATTTAACACCGATGCCGAACGAGCGGCTTACCACAAACTGATCCAGGATCTTTCGTTCCGGCGAAGTTTGAATTTTACCAACGTGCGCAAGGTGAAGGTGGACCCCAAAGCGCGCAGCAATGTCTGGGACATCGAGAATTTTGCTTTTACCTACGCTTACAGCGAGGCCAAGCAAACAAATTTTAACCTGATTGAAAATACAAAACGCAATGTCAAGGGGGCTGCCGCCTGGCAATTCAGTTCAAAGTTTACCGGCTTTGAGCCGTTCAAGGATTCGAAAGTGATGTCTTCTCCTTTCCTTCAACTCCTCAAGGATTTTAATTTCAATCCGTTCCCCACCAACATTTCCGTACGCGGCGAACTGGAGCGTTCTTTTTCAAAAATTGTGTATCGCAACAACGTAAAGGATCAAAAGGGCTCCCTGCCGAATTTTCAAAAATTTTTCGTCTTCAATCGCTACTACACGGCACGGTGGAATTTGTCAAAAGCCCTGAGCCTCGATTACAACGCCAAGGTCAACGCGATCATTGATGAGCCGGACGGTGATATTGACACCAAAGAGAAACAAAACATCGTCGTCAGTAATCTGAAAAAGTTCGGCCGCATGAAATACTTCGAACAGAATATTACTGCCAACTACACGCTTCCCCTCGACAAATTTCCGGTGACAAATTGGCTCGGGGCCGATTACCGGTACAACGTCGGTTATAACTGGAGAGCGGGACCGCTGGCAAATGATACCACTTCAGCCAGCCTGCGGCTGGGCAACATCATTCAAAATACGCAGGACCAGGCTGTTACCGGAAGGATTGATCTGATCAAACTGTATAATAAGATTGGATTCTTAAAGGAAATCAACACGCCGAAAAAGAAGTTGACGCCGGCAGAGTTGGCCAAGCAAAAAAGTGCAAGGCCTGATACCCTCAAGCGGCCTCCTGAATTGGGCGCGGTCAAAGGTCTGCTGCGGCTGATCATGTCCATCCGCAATATCAATGGAACGTACAATATTACACAGGGGACCATCTTGCCGGGGTTCCTTGCTTCACCCTATCTGTTTGGAATGGATAAGACATGGAATGCTCCGGGATGGGGATTTATCCTTGGAAAACAAGACGCTAACCTTGCAGAAAAAACGGCCCAGCGCGGCTTGCTTACACACAGCACACAGTTGACCACGCCTTTCTCGCAAACTCAGCAAAAAGATCTAAGCCTGCGCACCAGCCTGGAGCCAACGCCGGATATAAAAATTCAATTGGACGTAAAGAAAACTTCCATGACCTCGTTTCAGGAAATTTTTCGGGCTGACTCGACTGGTGCCTTTGGTGCGCTGAGCCCCAGCCGGACTGGTTCTTACCGCATTTCGGCGCTCACCATCAAAACGGCCTTCAAAAATAACGCCAGCATCAACTCCAGCGTATTTAACCAGTTCGCAGAAAACATCAATACCATCAAAAGCAGATTCAGTTCACTTACCAACCAATCCTATGAATCCCAATCCCAGGATGTTATGATCCCTGCTTTTATTGCTGCCTATACAGGCAAAAGCGCGGACCAGGTAACCTTGACTCCTTTTCCAGGCATACCGATACCCAACTGGCGCATCGACTTCTCAGGCCTTAACAAAATTTCGGCGCTGAAGGACATATTTCAGTCGGTCACCCTGAACCACGCGTATAGCTCTACTTATTCTGTGACGAATTATACAAACTCGCTTCAATACACATCCGTGGGTATCAACAGGTCAGTGGAAAGTTACAATCAGGGTCAATACGCCGACCAGAAAAACACCAACGGACAGTTGATCCCGATTTATGTCATTAATACCGTTATGTTTTCCGAACAATTTGCCCCCCTGATCGGCGTCAACGTCCGGACTAAAAGCAAACTCACCTTTCGTTTCGAATACAAGAAAAAGCGCGATCTCTCATTGAATATCTCGAACGCCCAGGTTACCGAGCTCAATAACAAAGAATGGTCGATGGAAGTGGGCTTTACCAAGAACAATATGAAACTGCCCTTCAAAGACCAGGGTCGTGTGATCACACTCAAAAATGATATCACCTTTCGAATGACGATGAGCGTGACTAACAATCGCGTTATCCAGCGCAAGATTAACGATGTGAGTACGATTACCAGCGGGAATATCAATTTTCAACTGCGGCCGAACATTAACTACGTTGTAAACCAAAAACTCAATATTCAATTCTATGTAGACCGCAATGTCAATGATCCGCTGGTCACTAATTCGTTCAGGAGAGCAACCACACAGGTGGGTACCAAGATCCTTTTCAACCTGGCTCAGTAATTCTGCCTTTAATTGAATTCGAAAATAATGATTCCATTGTGATCTTTGTGAAGCCGTTGTGCGCTTTGTGGTTAATGTATTTTTTACCACAAAGGGCCAAAGCTTTCACAAGGGCCACAATAAAAATAAGAGGCCACGATGAGGACCTCCGGAAAGACAGTAAGTTGGATGGACTTTATCTTTTTTCTCCTATTTTTGAGCCCAAAAACCAAGAGACATGAACATCCCAGACGGACTCCAATACACCAAAGACCATGAATGGATCAGCGTTCAAGGCAAAACTGCAACCATCGGAATAACCGATTTTGCCCAGGGCGAATTGGGCGACATTGTCTATGTAGATATTTCAACGGTCGGCCAGGAAGTAGCTGAACACGAAATATTTGGGACCGTAGAAGCCGTTAAGACGGTGTCGGATTTATTTATGCCTGTTTCCGGAAAAGTTCTCGAGGTGAATCCCACCCTTGATGGAAGCCCGGAGAAAGTAAATGCCGACCCTTACGGGGATGGATGGATGATCAAAATAGAAGTAAAAGGAAAGACTTCAGGCTTGTTGTCGGCCGCCCAGTACAAGGAACTTATTGGGAAGTAAAGCGTTATTGGTTAGATAAATGTATGATTGAGTTACCCGTCATAGGCCAGGAAGAATCTACGCGCAAGCGTAAACCCGACTGGCTACGCGTGAAGTTACCGATAGGGCCGGAGTATGCAAAGGTGCGCAAACTGGTTGACGCGCATAAGCTTCATACCATCTGTGAGAGCGGTAACTGCCCAAATATGGGCGAATGCTGGGGCGCGGGCACGGCAACTTTTATGATTTTGGGGAATATCTGCACACGCAGTTGTACGTTTTGTGCCGTGGCCACCGGGCGCCCGACCGAATATGACACGGATGAACCACGCCGCGTCGCCGAAGCGATCAAGGTGATGGGCGTAAAGCACGCCGTAATTACTTCGGTCAATCGGGATGAATTGAAGGACCGCGGTGCAGAGATCTGGTATCAAACAGTGACCGAAACAAAAAAACTCAGTCCTGATACCACGATTGAAACACTCATCCCCGATACAAAAGGAAACTGGGATGCGCTGTACCGTATGATCGAAGGCAGCCAGGAGGTAGTGTCCCACAACATGGAAACGGTCGGACGTTTGTACCGTATGGTGAGGCCCCAGGCAAAGTATGAACGGAGCCTGGAACAAATTAAGCGCATCCGGCAGGCTGGGAAGCGTACCAAATCCGGTATCATGTTGGGCGTAGGGGAAATGAAGGAGGAGGTTTTCAAGGCCATGGATGACCTGGCAGCAAACGGCTTGATGATCCTTACCCTTGGCCAGTATTTGCAGCCCACCAAAATGCACCTCGAAGTAGCTGAATACATTCATCCGGACACGTTCGCGATGTACAAAGAAGAAGGCCTAAAGCGTGGAATGAAATATGTAGAATCCGGACCCCTGGTAAGGTCATCGTATCATGCCGAGCGGCATGTGAATGTACCGATGGAATAGGGATCGCCATCCAACCACTCAAAATTGGAAGGGTTTTTGATGGTACCCTCTCCCCAGACGGGGGATGGAGATATTTACAGATTGAAAAACATATTGTCAAAAGCCCAATAGGGCTATATTGCCGTGAAATTTATCGTTATGCGATTCCCTGTTTTTAGCCGCTTTTTAGCGGTTCTTCTTCTCCTGGTCCTGGCGGTTACGGGAAAAGCCCAAATGGCCGACACAGCAACCGTGGTGCCAACCGACTGGTTTTTGCGCGACCCTGAGCAAGATCATTTTCAAGGTGTAAGTTCCGAAAAGGCCTATCAAACCCTGCTTCAAGGTTTGCCTTCACGGACCGTGATCGTTGCCGTGGTTGATTCAGGTATCGATATCGATCATGAAGATCTGAAAAGTGTGATCTGGACAAACGAAGACGAAATCCCCGGGAACGGCATTGATGATGACAAAAACGGGTATGTCGATGATGTTCATGGTTGGAATTTTATCGGGGGGAAGAAAGGAAATGTGAATGAAGACACCTATGAATTGACACGGGAATTCACGCGGTTGAAGATGAAATATGAAACGGTGGACGAAAATAAAATCCCGAAAAAACAGAAGTCCGAATACGAGCGCTATAAAAAGGTCAAGGACAAGTTCGAAAAGCTGAGAGCCAAGAACGCGCAGCAGTATGAATTTTATAAAAATCTCTATAGCAACGTTACCGGTAGCATAGACACGATGAAGGCTTTGCTCAATACGAATGTGCTTACGCAGGGAGCTCTTGAAGAGTATGATACAAACGATCCGACGCATTTGTTTGCGAAAGGATTTCTCCTCAACATTCTCAAGAACATCGGATCCGCGGGAACCCTGGAGGATTTCATGGCCCAACTAAAGGAAGGCGTGGATTATTTTAAGGTCATCGTAGAATATGGATACAACGAAAAGTTTGATTCCCGGGAAATCATCGGGGACAACTACGCCAACCCGTATGAAAAAAATTATGGCAATAACGATGTAAAAGGGCCGGATCCCACCCACGGAACGCACGTGGCCGGAATCATAGCCGCCGACCGGAAAAACAGCCTTGGCATCAAAGGTATCGCCGACAACGTCAGGATCATGTCGGTGCGAACGGTACCCAACGGCGACGAACGCGACAAAGATGTGGCCAACGCGATCCGGTATGCCGTCGACAACGGCGCACAAATCATCAACATGAGTTTCGGAAAATCATTCTCACCTCAAAAAGAAGTAGTAGACAAAGCGGTGAAATACGCGGAGCAAAAAGGTGTGCTGTTGATTCACGCTGCAGGCAATGATGCTGAGGATAACGACACGGAAAATAACTATCCTACCCGTTATTACCTCGATGGCAAAGAAGCAAAAAACTGGCTCGAAATTGGCGCTTCCGCCTGGGGCAGTGATGAGAACTTTGTCGGCAATTTTTCGAACTATGGAAAAAAATCGGTTGACTTTTTTGCTCCCGGTGTTCAAATCTTTTCTACCACGCCCAACAACACTTACAAAAACGAAAGCGGTACCAGCATGGCATGTCCCTCCACCGTCGGGGTGGCGGCGTTACTAATGTCCTATTTCCCGGAATTTACGGCCGCCGGGGTGAAGGATATTTTGAAAAAATCGACGCGAAAATTTGATAACCTGAAAGTGCAAAAGCCAGGTGGAAAAGGAGCCGTCGACTTCAGTCAGTTAAGCATCACAGGAGGGCTCGTAAATGCGTATGAAGCCGTGAAACTGGCACAGGAGATGAAGAATCAGAAATTGGTGAAATAACGTTGAAGTGTTAAAGTGTTAGCGTGTTAACGTGTTGAAGTCAACAGTTTAAAGTCCCCGCAGTTTGTTGCGGGGTTATCTTCCAAAATCATCCTGAAGCCTTACAATATCATCTTCGTCGGAGGGGTGGGCGGCGTCGGTATGCTGCCATATTTCGGCGATGATTCCCCAGTCATCCAAACCCACCAACCGGTGTCGCTGTCCCTGCGCGAGACGGATCGTTTCTCCCGGCTTTAACTCAACTGTGCTTCCTTCCTCATCGGTATTGCTGGTGACGACCTCAACCTTGCCGGCAATGACGCGCCAGATTTCTGCGCGTCTGTGATGGTACTGCCATGATAACCTCTTTTGGGGTTGCACCAACAATACTTTAGGACTCAGCTTACCGCTGATGCGAAGATCGGAAAGCTTTAACTCCGGAAAGAAAATCTCACCAAAGAGCGGAGCCTCCTCCTCATTCAGCACAAAAAAACCACCCCAGGGTCTTTGCAAATCCTGTGTAACGATTCGCAGTCTCAAATC
>JBGPGZ010000059.1:0-13601 GCA_041484175.1 Cyclobacteriaceae bacterium
AATGACCAATGCCCAATGACTAAGGCCTAATGAATAAGGCCCAAGGCCGTTTACGTCATCCCGATAGTTTTTGCGACCGTGCAGCCGCACATCGATCCAACCAGGTGGTACTGAAAGGATCAATTTTTCCAAACCGTCCGAGGTCAAAATAAGAAAAATCAAAAGGATTCGGTTTGCCCGCGGCCATTGTTGCAAACGCCAGCCCCACACCTCCGGCTGTTGAAATGCCCGCACCTACGTCGCCCGTTGCCAACAGCAAATTATTTACCCCATGGGCCTTTCCCATGGAGAGATTATTATCCGGCGTATAACCGCAAAACCCTGCGATGTAATGCTGAAGGCCAATATCGTACAGTCTCGGAAAGAAACGGGCCAATGATTCGGTGACTTCCGACAGATCGGTCATGCCGCGGTCGGCACTGAATTGAAAATCACCCATGTCACGAGGTAATTCGTTGGGCGATGCACTCAACGATTTTTTTTCACGGATTCCAAACAATAAACTTCCTCCTTCCGGCCTCGCATACGTCTTTGCATCCGGCAACAAAACCATGGGAGAATCGACGGGGAAAATGTTATTTTTTTCAGTGATCCAATACTGGCTTCTCACGGGAGCCATGGGCAGGCCTATGCCCGCTTGTGTGGCGAGCATGGGGGACCATACGCCTGCCGCCAGGATCACCACTTCCGCAGAAACAACTCCTTGAGCAGTTGTTACTCCGGTAACCGTGCTATCATCCATCACGAGTCCAGTCACCTCCGTGCGTGGACGAATGTCCGCGCCTTGCCGTTTGGCACCGCGAGCAAAAAAAGTGCCGAGCAAATAAGGATCGCAATACGCTTCGCCCGGGATGTAGCCGATCTTGGTTGCTTCCTGCGCGTTTAACCAAGGTGCCATTTTTTGCGCCTCCGCCGGCAAGAGATACCCCGCCGGAATCCTGAATTCCGCTGCTATTCTTACGAGCTCTTCCAGATCGGATACCCTGTTTTCACTTGCCGCTACATGCATCACACCGACATATTTGGCACCCATCGATTCGCCAAGCATTTTTTCCATCTCGGGTATAACACGGTAAGTCTCCAGCGAAAGGGGAATAAAATATTTCTTGGACCGGATGCGGGTGACCAGGGCTGCTGCACGGCTCGTTGCGGCGTTACACAACTCGTTTCGTTCCAGCACGACAATTTTTTTTCCGGGATTGTCGCGCGTATAGTAATAGGCGATGGCGCACCCGAAAATTCCACCACCAATGACAATTACACTTGCTTTTCCTGAAACCATCTAGGTCAAATTACGAGGGACGAGGTACGAGGGACGAATTACGAGGTGCGAATTACGAGGTGCGAATTAATTGAGAGCCTAAGGGACCCGTAATTGGCAATTGAACATTCGTATTGTTTTCCAGTCCTTCATACCTCGTCCCTCGTCCCTCGTACCTCGTACCTTTTTTTACCACGGCAGTGAAAAAGTCTTTACAAAACTAAAACACTTAACGGCCTCAATCACACCTTCCTTGATACCCAGGCCCGAGTCTTTGATTCCGCCAAAGGGAGAATTTTCAATCCGATACCCGGGCACCTCGTTGACATTCACCGTTCCCATTTTCAAAGCCTTTACCGCCTTGATCATATGTTGCATGTTGTTGGTGACGATAGAAGAGGAGAGGCCAAAGGCTGTTCCGTTTGCCAATTGAATTGCATCGTCCAAATCTTTCACGGCCATGATCGGTGCCAATGGTCCAAACGATTCGTTGACCACCATTTCGGAGTCGCGCGGCACGTTGACAATGACAGTTGGTTCCATCTGAGCCCCAGTGCGCTTACCCCCCCATACCACCCTGGCGCCCTGCATCACGGCCTTGCGCACAACGGTTTCCAGGTAAATCGCAGCCGGCTCGTCAATGACGGTTCCCACCACGGTGGCGGGGTCGGCAGGATCCCCACACGTGTATTCTTTTGCTTTTTCAATAAACCGTTTTGTAAATTCCTCCAATATGCTCTCCTGGACCAGGATCCTTTTCACGGCGGTACAACGTTGTCCGGAATTTCGGAAGGAACCCTCCGCAGCCAATGTTACGGCAAGGTTTAGGTCAGCATCTTCCAGAATAATGATCGGGTCGTTGCCACCCAATTCAAGCACCACCTTTTTATACCCTGCTGTCTGCGCAATTTTTTTTCCAACTGCAACGCTGCCAGTAAACGAAACGAGCTCAACCCGCTGATCTTTCACCAAAAATTCCGCAACCTCGTTGGTGGGACCGAGTAAAACACTGAGCATATAAGGAGGAAGTCCGGACTCATACAATAGCTCCACAAATTTAATGGCTGTGAGGGGAGTTTTTTCGGAAGGTTTAAGAATGACCGGAGTTCCGGCGACGATGGATGGTGCTATTTTGTGGGCTACCTGATTGAGGGGGTGGTTAAACGGCGTAATGGCAACCGCCAGGGATAAGGGCTCCCGGACAGTAAAAATCTTTCGTTGTTTGCCGGCAGGTGAAATATCACACGAAAAAATCTGTCCATCATCCCTGAGGCATTCCATGGAAGCGAACATGAGCACATCGTGAGCGCGCCCCACTTCGTAGCGGGTCTCCTTCATGCACAAACCCGATTCGGCCGATATGATTTGGGCGAACTCCTCTTTTCTTTCCAGTAATAACAATCGTGCTTTATCTAGTATTGTATACCGCTCGAAACGGGTGAGTTTCTTTCCTCCTCCCAGGGCAGCTTCGATAGCGGCCATCGTTTCCCCTTTTCCGGCCAGCGTAACGGAACCCACCTGTCTGCCGTCGTAGGGGCTGCGAATGGTCAGCGTATGGGTCGAGTTGATCTTCTTTCCCGCGATATAGCAATGGAGGTGCAGCACCGATTGATTGGACGGACGCGCCTCATCGTGCGTTATTTCCGGTTGTCTATTCATTGGTCATCATTTTTGTATTCCGTTGAGCGTAAAATCAAATACATCAAAATTGCGCGGGTCACGTCCGGCTCTCATCCTATAGGCCTTGTTCAGGGGATGAGAAATAACAAAAGGGACCATCTCCTCATAGCGGCCACCATGGGAACGCAGGGTACCATCCAACGCCTTCAGGTCGTGATCTTCAGGCGTTCGACCAACTACCACATCCCGGCCGGACAGCACCACCAGGTCGCCGGTTCTGTCGGCGGGTTGTTCCAATATTCGCACGGCTGCTTCCTTATCATGAACCTCCGTAATGCCAGGCTGAATCGATAACCATTCTTTCACCGCCTCTATTTTCAACTTGTCAGCTACGTGCACCACCACGTACGATCCCAATGCGCCATGATGTTTTACATAGGGATCTGTGATTGGACAAATTACGCGAAAGCCGGATCCAAATTCTTTTGTGAGGATCGTTTCGACATACACCACATTGGCTGTGCCGTCCGCTTTCACCTTCGCGTTCATTCCATGGTCTGCCGTAGCCCCAATCACCGCATTCAGTGCAAGCAATTTTCCAAATTCAACATCCATGGCCTCGTAGAACGCCAATGACGGTTCGGTTTCCGGAGCATAGGTATGTTGCATGTAATCGGTGAGGGATAAATAAAGGAAATCGGCCATTCCCTTTTCAATCAGCCTGACCCCGGCCCGCAAGACAAATAAGCTGGCATCGGGACTATAGATAGGGGGTGTAGGCAGACCAAGCACCTTTTCGGCATTCTCGATGCCATGGGTTTCAAGGTTGGCCTGATTTGCTTTCTCGGCAGAGAACGCTATACCCCTGAGCTTGTAAGAAAGTATATCCCTTAATTTCTCTTTGGCAGTGACAACTGCCACTTTTCTGCCCGCGTTGGCTGCTGCTGCCAGGATCGTCTCTGCGCGCAAATACTCGGATGAATTCATCATTACTTCGGCGTCTTTCGCAGCATCATAAAAAAAATTGCCGGAAATACCGTGAATCGCAGGCGACACACCCGTGACAATCGAAGAATTATTGACGTTGGTAAAAGAGGGCAGGGCGCCTCTCACCATTCCACGGTAGCCCTGTCTTGACATTTTCTTGAGATGAGGCATGCGGTCATAGGCAAGCGTAGTGTCGAGGTATTCATCCGCCGAACCGTCAATGCAAATTACGACAACGGGTTGAGGGGGAGGGTTGAAAGAGATACCGTTAACGGAAAACGGGGTCGTGGAAAAGTTCATTCAGGCAGAAACGGTTGTTTAGCAAAATTATATTTTGTTTAGTATTAATATACACCTATTTATGGAAATTATTTTAGTGAGTCTTGTTTCCAATTGCAGGAGAAGCGTTTTTCTTGCACCCTAAACAATTCCACCTACTGATTACCGATCACCGATTACCCTCAATTGTTTCCCACAAAGAAATAGACCACCAGGATCTGGGCCTCTGATTTACCGATGTTGGACAACGTGTGGCCAAGGCGTCCGTCAAAAAACAAAGAATCACCTTCCGAAAGCAGGTACTTCTTGCTGTCAATCGTATACTCAATGGAGCCTTTCATGATGTATTTGTACTCAAACGCCTCCGTTTTAACCAGTATTTGTCGCCGGGCCCCTTTCTTTAAGACAAGCAAAACAATATCGACCGGTAGATTCTTGATTTCCTTGGTTAAGATCCGGCTGTAGACAAAACCTTTGGCATTTTCTTTCTGAAATTTTTGATATTCCTTTTGCCGCTTGACAATTACTTTGGCCCTGGACTGGGGCGTTATATCTTTAAAGAACCCATTTAAGTCGAGGTTGAGTGCGCGGATAATGTCCATCAGCACCATGAGCGAGGGAATGGTCCTGTTATTTTCAATCTGCGAAATAAGACCCTTGCTAACATGGGCTTTGGTCGCCAGGTCCTGAACGGTTGTATTTTTCGCTTTTCTAGCTTCTTTTATCTTATTGCTGATCTGTATTAAGATCTCTTCCTGCATGGACACAAATATATTGGTCGCTTATCAGTAAGCAAAGAGGGTGAGCCTGCGAGGTATATTAAGTTTACATTAACTAATCATCCCCAATTGTCCGGAATTTTAATAAAGTCATAATTTCCTGATCAATTCCACACTACCGGAATTCCCTATTTTTGATTCAATAAGGGACTAACTGAAGTTTAGTCAATATAATTTTGTTTAGTATTTGTAAATTTTCATAACTTAGTTTCAGGACAGAAAGCAATTTAATGCCTTCTGTTTTTTTAAGTAACCACTCATACCAAACCCAAAATGTATGCAAAACTCTTTACGTGAAAAAAGGAAGCAAAACCGGCCAAGGGTGATCGCCCTGCTGGTTTTTCTTGCCGGCCTGATGGCGGTTTCATCCGCCTGGGCTCAGCTTGCGGTATCCGGAAAAGTAACTTCCGGAGAGGATCAAAGCCCGCTACCGGGCGTTAACATTTTAGTAAAGGGCACAAACAGCGGGACGATCAGCGACTCCAATGGAGACTACCGCCTTAATGTCAACAGCACCAACGATATACTCGTACTGTCCTTTGTTGGGTTTGTTTCTCAGGAAATCGCGGTGGGAGGCCGGTCAAGCATCGATGTTGCGCTTGTCGCTGACACAAAACAACTTTCTGAAGTCGTTGTAACGGCGTTGGGGGTTGAGAAAGATGTCGCCAAGTTGGGTTACTCCACTCAAAAAGTGGCGGGGGCAGATCTTGTGAAAGCAAGAGAACCCAATCCGCTCAATTCACTGGTCGGCAAAGTGGCAGGCCTCACGGTCGGTGCTTCATCGGAATTGTTGGGCCGTCCTCAATTGGTGTTGCGTGGAGAAACGGATGTCCTTATTGTCGTGGATGGTGTGCCGGTCGTTTCAGACAGCTGGAATATCAGCCCCGATGATATTGATTCCTACAATGTTCTCAAAGGCCCTAATGCCGCTGCACTATATGGATCGCGTGGAAGGAATGGAGCTATCTTGATCACGACCAAGAAAGGCACAAAGGATAAGCGCGGTTTTGCCATTGACTTCAATTCAAGTACCATGGTCGAAAAGGGATTTCTAACTATCCCCAAGGTGCAGGATGAATACGGAGGAGGAGAATACAATACATACCGCTTTGGCGATGATCAGTTTGGCCAGGTTGGTGGATGGAATCAGAATGACTACGATGTTTGGGGACCAAAGCTTAATGGACAATTGATTTCTCAATACGACAGTCCGGTGGATCCGGTAACAGGCATCCGGTCGGCAACACCCTATATCCCTCGGGGAAAGGATAATTTGCACAGGTTTCTTCAGGCCGGCGTATTGTCTACCAATAACATCGCCATATCAGCCAGTTCCGACAAATATGATATCAGGGCTTCAGTGTCGCATTCCTATCAGAAAGGGATCGTTCCGACCACACGGTTGGAAATGAACAATTTCAATATCACAACAGGTTATAATTTTTCACCAAAACTGAGGATTGAATCGAACCTGAATTACAATCACCAGTACACACCCAACTATCCGGATGTCGCCTATGGGCCCAATAGCATGATTTACAATATCGATATCTGGGCTGGTGCCGATTGGGACATCAACGATTTGAGAGACAACATGTGGCAACCCGGCAAAGCGGGGATCCAGCAACGGAACTTTGAGTATTACCGGTACAACAATCCTTGGATATTGGCCAGGGAATGGCAACGCGGCCATTACAAGACAGATATCTATGGCTATGTGGCATTAAAGTATACGATTAATAGTTGGATGAAAGCGTCTGTGCGCTCTCAAATCACCAGCTGGGATTTATTCCGAAGTGAAAAATTCCCTTACTCGGCGGATGTTTACGGACGTGAGCAAAAGCTGGGCGACTACCGCGAAGACAGGCGAAGCTTGTTTGAGAATAATACCGATATTTTGCTTAGCATCAATAAAGACCTGGGTTCCAATTTCAACATCTCCGGATTGGTCGGCGCCAACTTGCGGACCTATCAGTTTAACTCAAATTATGCCACAACCGATTATTTAAACGTACCAGGTGTATATAATTTTGGCAATTCGAAGAACCCGGTCAAAGTTTACAATTACAACGCGCCGATGCAGGTAGGAAGCGGTTATTATTCCTTCGACTTTGGTTTCAAGAATTATTTGACGCTTTCCACGACAGGTAGGTTGGATAAATACTCTACATTCTACCCGGGTTACAATACGGGATTCTATCCCTCTGCGGCCTTGAGCACGGTGATCAGCAATTATGTAAACCTCCCTGAAGTGATTTCCTTTTTGAAGTTTCGGGCTTCCTACGCCAACGTAAAAAATGCATTTACGCAGGGCACCATTGGCCCAGCCTGGAGCGCCAGCGGTGCGGGCAATCCGATTGGCTATGGATCTACCTATCAGTCGGCCTACGACGGGCCTATCTACAACAGCAATACCTATACGATCTCCAAACCCTACAATAACATCGGGGCTGCCTATTATACCACGGTGCAGGCATCAAAAACGTTAAAGCCAAGCGCGAGTTCGTCCGTGGAAGCAGGACTTGATATTAAGTTTCTTGAAAACAGGTTGGGTTTGAGCGCAACCTACTTTGATGCAATTAATGGTCCTGGCATTGTAACCCAGCAATACTCGGAGTCCTCTGGTTTTACCGGTGGTACCATCAACGGTGTCAAGACAGAGAAAAAAGGATGGGAAGTTTCTTTGAGTGGAACTCCGATTAAATCGGCGGATGGACTCAAGTGGGATGTACTGGTTAACTGGTCGACCTATACGCAGAAGTACAAGGAATTTTATGGAGGATTGCAATCACTGAATGGAGCTTACCTCAATGCGGATGGTCGTATCGCATACAAAGTCGGGGAACGCACAGACAACTTTTATGGTTGGAAATTCTTCAGGGATCCATCGGGCCAGATCATTCACGAGAGCTCGGGTCTTATTTTAAGAGATAACCGGGTGGCGCAGTTGCTGGGCCACTATAACCCTGACTATGTTTGGTCTGTTGTCAATACATTGACGTACAAGAGTGTCTCGCTTAATTTCCAATTTGACGGTCGCGTGGGTGGTGTCGGAGACGATTATGTCTACTATAAACAATTGCAAGGCGGCAGGGGTATTGAAACGGTCCAGGGCGCTTATGGTGCAGCCAGACTTGCCGAGTTCAATGCTAACCCGAATAATGACCCGTCTGTGTACACAACGGTTTATACGGGCAAGGGGGTGGTCATCGCGTCAGGAACTCCTGTCGTTGACCCGAAAACCGGGCAGCTGAACAACAGCGAATTGACTTTTGCACCCAACACCACCAAGCAGTACTTGCAGGATTACATTAACCGCGAAGTGGGTTTTGATGAGCGCATCATGATCAGCAAATCCTTTGCCAAGCTCAGACAACTCACGCTTACGTATAATTTGCCAACCGCTACGCTCCAGCGCATGGGGATCCGTCAGGCCAGCGTATCACTGATCGGCCGCAACCTGCTTTATTTTGCAAAGCGGACGGACATCGACCTGGATCAGTTTATCGGTACCAACACGGGCGCGCAAATTTTGCAATCGCCTACCCTCAGACGATATGGCGTTAATATCAACCTCACTTTTTAACCGGAAACGAAAATGAAAACGCATAATAAAATAGCAATAACTGCAGTATTGGCGATGATCCTGTTGGGAAGTTGCCAGGATTACAACCAATTGGTGAATAACCCCAATCTGCCGCTCACTTCTCCGCCGTCCCTGTTATTTACGGGAATACTGAACAGTATGGCCGATGATAATGCATGGGATGGTTTTTTGGGATCAATGAATTCCAACCAGTTTTGGATCAGCACGTACACGTATTACGGGACCAACAATTACGATCAAGGTCCGTTTATCGGTTCGAGCTTCAACTATTACTCAACGCTGCAAAACGTAGTGCAGATGGAGCAAGAGGCAAAAAAGGCGGGCGCTCCTGAACCGAATCCCTATTCATCGATGGGTAAATTTTTCAGGGCCTATTTTTACAACCTGATGTCTCAGAAGTTTGGCGATTTACCGGCATCTGAGGCCTTGAAGGGTGCTGATAAAATTGCTCCGGTATACGACACACAAAAGGATCTTTACGTGCAAATTTTGAAGTGGCTGGATGAGGCCAATACTGAAATGGGTACCATGGTGGCCAACCCCGGTGCCGTAAGTGTTCCTTTGAGCGGAGATATGTATTTGGACAACGATCTCGCCAAATGGCAAAAGGCGGTGAATTCATTTACGCTTCGTATACTTGTCAGTTTGAGCAAAAAGACTGCTGAAGCAGGTTTGAATGTTCAATCCAAGTTTGCTGCGATCGTTAACGACCCGGCAAAGTATCCGGTCATGAGTTCAAACGACGACAACGTCCAATACCGCTACAACGCTCAGTTCAATAATTATCCAAAGAACCCGGGCAATATTGGTTTCAACATCAGCCGGGAAAATGTTTCGTCCACGTTCCTCAAAATTACGACTGCGCTAAACGACCCGCGGACGTTCATCACATCGACCCCTGCGCCGGCACAATTGGCATTAGGAAAAACATTTGATGATCAGGCTGCCTATATAGGTGCCAACCCAGGCGACGATATGGGTACAGTAGGGGGAGGCTCCCAATCCGGCCTTTATTCGTTTGTGAACGGTTTGAGGTACTATACCACCTATGACGGATCCAACGCAGAACCGGCCATTATCATCGGCTATCCTGAAGTGTGCTTCAACATTGCCGAGGGTATCAATCGCGGTTGGGCTACAGGAACCGCTGCAACCTGGTACAATGCTGGTATAGTGGCATCCCTGGCGCAACTTGGCGTGAGCGACGGAACTGTCATCACCGTGGCCGATTATCATTTGACCCCTTACGGTACGGTGACTGTGGATTTGCCTGCCTACCTGGCACAGACAACAGGCGGACCTAGTAACTCGGGTGTTCTTTACAAGGGAGATAACGCTGCTGGCCTTGAGCAGATCCTGACCCAGAAATATCTTGGATTCTGGATGAACTCAAACTGGGAAGCATTCTTTAATCACCGCAGGACAGGCGTGCCCACATTCCTGGTAGGTCCCGGTACCGGCAACGGCGGAGTGATCCCGGAAAGATGGCAGTATCCCTATGGCGAATTGACGGCTAATAAGGCGAATTATGAGGCAGCTGTTTCGCGTCAGTTTACGGGAAGTGACAATCTCAACGGAAAATTGTGGATCAATCAGTAATGTGCTCCTAGCGTTTTTGAACAGTCCCGACTTTGTTGGGACTGTTCTTTTTTAAATGGTTCTCAAATAAATCTCTCATCCTAAAAACAGAAACATGAAGCGCCTCATCTCGGTCATTTTTTATTTCATTTCAATCTCATTTTCACTGGCCCAACAAAAGACTGAAAATGTGATCCTGATCACACTGGATGGCATGCGGTGGCAGGAGGTATTTGGCGGGGCGGAGTGGAGATTGATTCACAACAAGAAATTCGTCGGAGACACGGTTGCCCTGAAGAATTCCTTTTGGGCCGAAACTTCAGGTGAACGAAGGGAGAAGCTGATGCCATTCCTGTGGAACGTCATCGCTAAACAAGGACAAGTGTATGGCAACCGCAATCTTGGCAATAAGGTGAACACCACCAATACCATGTGGTTCTCTTATCCGGGCTACAATGAAATTCTGACGGGCTTCGCCGACGACGCACGGATCACCAGCAATGATGCCGTTGACAACCCTAACAAGACCGTCTTGGAATTCATTAACCAGCAAAAGGGCTTTAATGGAAAAGTGGCAGCCTTTACTTCATGGAATGCATTCCCCGCGATTATCAACACCAGGCGGAGTGGTATTCCGGTCAACACCGGTTTTGAAAAGGTGCAAACAAATCCGACCGAAAGGGAGCAACTGCTGAATGACTTAATGTTCCAGATCCCAAACGAGGGGACGCGCCTGGATGCATTTACCTTTCATTATGCCCTGGAATACCTGAAAAGGAACCGTCCAAAGGCATTGTTTATTTCTTTTGACGAGACGGACCACTTTTCGCATGCCGGCCAATATGATCATTATTTGACTTCGGCACATTATACGGATGGTTTTATCAGGACCCTCTGGGAGTGGTTACAGACCCAAGCGCAATACAAAGACAAAACTACCCTGATCATTACGTGCGATCACGGCCGGGGAAATAAAGAAGATGAAGACTGGAGACACCACGGAGCCAAAGTGCAGGGAGCCGACCAGGTTTGGTTTGCAGTAGTCGGACCGGATACACCCACGTTGGGGGAGGTGAAAACAAGCATCCAGCTATATCAGAATCAGATCGCCAAGACTTTGGCTGCCAGCCTGGGATTAAACTATACCAATGAGCGACCGGTGGGCGAAGTTGTCCAGACGGCCCTAAAGAAACACTAAACTATTAAGTAGGAATACGAATAATTGCGAACTACGAATTAATTACGAATCGTAATTTCTTAATTGCACTCAGTTCCATAGGAACGAAATATTGGTAACCACGAATAGTTAAGCATATCAAGTTCCGTAGGAACGGAATATCGTTCAGAGGACTGGTACTTGAATAGGTTGGACCCCTGCCTACGCGAAACGCGGGCGGGGATATGTCGTCCCTAACGGGACTTAAACTTGATCCTCGTCCTTGTTTACCCATATTTCGTCCCTAGGGGACTTTGGAGCTCAAATTGCAATTGTGTTCTCGCATAATGCGTAATTTTTAATTCGAAATTTCGGACTAAGGATTAACTTCATTCCCGTAATTCGTAATTGAACATGAACTGAACTTTATCATTAGCCACCATCCCGTAATTCGTAATTAATTATGAAGCACCTTTCGATTTGCATTCTCTTTCTCTTATCCTGCGCACCAAAGCAAAGCGATGAAAACTCAACACATTGGATATCGACCGCCCCGGCCGGTGATCAGTACACGCACATTAACCACAATGGTGCAACGATCATTCCCAATGGCCGCCTGATTACCCCGCTGGGAAAACAAATAACGGTTGACCCTCACCCTTTCGGCCTCACCCTTAGTCCGGATGGAAAGACGATTATCACGGCAAACTCCGGTGTCGGTCCGTTCTCCATTTCAATCATCCGGGATTATAACTCGGCCACCCCAACGGTCAAGCGAATTCCCGAGGGATTAAAGCCTGAAAAGGGCCTGTTGGAGGCCGTCTTTATGGGCCTGGCGATATCACCGGACAACAGCAAAGTGTACGTTGCCGGCGGCCAGCAAAACAGGATTTACATTTTTGATTTGAATTCCGGCAAGAAGCTGGGGGAAATCAATACCAATCGGTCCTTTGATGGAACGGACTATCGCGATGGCTATATCGGCGACATGGTGATGAACAAGGATGGCTCGCGACTCTATGCGGTTGATCAAATTGGCTTCAGGATGATCGTGATTGATACAAAAGAAAACAAAGTCATTCGCAACGTAAGGACAGGTCGCTATCCATTTGGTATTGCCTTGTCTCCGGATGAGAAGACCGTGTATATTGCCAATGTGGGGATGTTCGAGTACAGCTACATCAAGACACTTGACAAGAATCGACTAAAGGAAACAGCGCTAAGATTCCCGGCCTCCGCGTACGGTTCAAAGGAAATGAAAGAGGGAATCAAAAATGATACGCTCGAAGTGGCAGGATTGGGAGATCCCAATGCACCTGAATCTTTTTCCGTGTGGTCAGTGGATGTGAGCAACGACAAATTTGAAGTTATCGCCAAAGTGAAAACAGGAATTCTGGTCGGCGAAGAAGTAGAAGGAGTGCCTGCCGTGGGCGGCTCAAGCCCCAATTCCATGGTCGCTACCGAAAACTTTATTTATGTGAGCAATGGCAACAATGACAACATCTCCGTCATAGATGTGAAGCAGAACAAAGTTGCCTCAACCATCGAGCTAAGGCTGGATCCCCGCCTTGGAAACCTGAATGGCGTGATCCCTTTTGGTCTTGCGATTTCACCAGACCAAAAACGACTATTTGTTGCTGAAGCCGGCATCAATGCGGTAGGAGTTATTGACATCGAATCCCGGAAAGTCATGGGCCACATTCCCACGGGCTGGTTTCCTTCCAAATTAAGAATCACGCCCGATGGCAAACAATTGATCGTGTCCAATGCCAAAGGCTATGGTAGCGGCCCGAACGGCGGAATAAATTTTATACCGCCTACGGACCGCCCCCATGCCAGTTATATCGGCGAATTGATGTTGGGCACGGTTTCTATTATCGACCTCCCAAAAGAAGACGAATTAAAACGACTCACGGAAAGTGTTATTGCTAATAATTTTAATTTCAGCCAGGTCGGTGCAACGGAATATGAAAATCCGATCCCTGTTTTTCCCAAAGCCATCGTATCCCCGATCCGGTACATCATTTTTATTTCAAAAGAAAATAGAACGTACGATGAAGTCTTTGGACAGGTTAGAAACGGGAAAGGCGATTCAACACTGGCCCGGTACGGCCACGATGTCTCGTTTACAAATACAAAAGGAAACCTGAAAATCGAACGGGCTACCGTGATGCCCAACCATCTTGCGTTGGCCAGGCAATTTTGTATCAGCGACAATTTTTATGTCGACGCGGATGTTTCGGCAGATGGCCATGTCTGGTTGACCAATACCTATCCGAATCAATGGATGGAGACCCACCATCCGGCAGCCTATGGTGGCAAGCGCGAGCAGAG
>JBGPGZ010000060.1:0-13573 GCA_041484175.1 Cyclobacteriaceae bacterium
ATAAAATTATTTTGTGGTTTATCGGGTTAACAGGCCTCCTGCTTTGCCTGTTTTCATTTTATATCTATTTCGCATTTGTCAATTCCAGGCGGCAGTTATTTCAGGAAAGGATCAGGAACAAGGCATTGGCTACCAAAGAAATTTATGACCAGCACGATAAGGTGGCCGAAAAAATCATTATCAGTATTCCTGAGCAATCAGAATACGTATTTGATGAGAATTACAAAGTTGTATTTGCCATTAATGACCTTCATGATTTTAATTTCAGTAGGAAATTTCTAGCGTCCATTTCAGAGAACAAAGAAATTTACTTTGACTATATCAAGGCTGGCCATAAAAAGGAAGGCTTTGCGTTTAGCTTTGGAGCGAGGGACCAAGCAAGAATAATCGCAATCACGGCGCTTGACAAGTCCGGCCTTGATCAAGTCAGCAACCTTGGTTTGATTTTGGTCTTCGGTAATCTATTCTTTCTCTTGTTGATTGGGGTGTCTGGTTATTTATTTTCGCGGAATGTGCTAAGGCCTATTAACGAGCTGGTTATTCAGGTTGAATCTGTGGATCCCGATAACCTGGGATATCGATTGAAATACAAGAATCCCAAAGACGAAATTGGAATCGTGACTTCTTCATTTAATAAGGTGCTTGAAAGAATACAATCCCTGGCGGCCTCTCAAAAAGCATTTATTTCCTATGCGTCCCATGAGTTGAGGACTCCCCTGGCAGCCATTTCAGGAATATTGGAGACTTCAATAAATTATGATAATGAACTTAGCATGGCGACAAAGAGCATTAAGGATGCTCACAAGGAATCGCAACGAGCATCCGGTCTTGTTAATGGATTGTTGCAACTGGCAAAGATTGAATCGACCGCAGGAGCAATAGAAATGCAGAATTTGAATATTGTGGACTTGCTCATAGACACGATAAGCTTTTTTAAACTTAAGAGTCCCTTACAGGAATTCTCCCTGAATATAACCCAAAAACTTCCTAAGAACATTTATATTGAATTCCTGGGTAATGATCATCTGTTACGCACGGTCTTTTTTAATATTATTGATAACGCTTCCAAGTATTCTTCATTTCAGAAAATCGAGATTTCAATGCTGGTGGTTCCGGATGCCGGAATTCTAATTCGGGTGGTCGATTCCGGAATTGGAATCGATGAAGAAGACATGAAGCACATTCAGGACCCATTATTTCGCGGAAAAAACACGACGGGAACAGATGGCTTTGGCTTGGGCCTGGCGCTCACCTGCCGAATTATCGCCCTCCACAAGGGAGAGATAGTGATCAAAAGGAATTCCGGTTACGGCACGACAGTCGAAATATTTCTACCAGCCTCTATCAGCGAAAGCATCTAGGCTTTCTAATCTCATTCTAATTTGGTTCTAATCCCGTTTTAATTCCACGAATGTTCCTTGCATGAACATAATTTCAATTCATGCCGGGAAAATCAAATATCTTATTGGCGTTCTGGATTTTGTTGAGTGGACGGATCATGTGTCACGGTCAAGCACAACCTGCCGTAGAAATCATTGATCTAAAGATGGCTTTTGAGTTGGCCAGGCAAAATTATCCTTCAATCAAGGGGAAAGTAGCAGGAAAGGAGGCGGCGACCTTTGCGTTGAGAGCCATGCAAAATAATTACCTGCCGAACTTGATTGTGCAGGGACAATTGGCGGATGCCACCTCCAACCAAGTCAGGGGAACGTTTTTCCCAAATGAGGGAACCGCCATTCCGGTATCCGGTGGAATCAAGGTGAATGGTTATACCAACGATGCCGTGTGGACCAGCTTTGCGACGGGGCTCATGAACTGGAAGCTATATAGTTTTGGAAAATATAAGGCAGCCGTGGACGTGGCCCATGCGGGAGTGACTGCTGCTGAAGCTGATTATCAAAATGAGATCTTTCAACATCAAATCAAAGTGGGTGACGCCTATTTGCTTACGCTAGTGATAAACGACATGGTCAAAAGTCAAAAGTCCAATTTGGCACGCGTCAAGGCTCTAAAAGACGTAACTGCGGCCTATGCCGCCTCTGGCTTAAGACCGGGCGTCGACAGTTCGATGGTCAACGCAGAATATTCCAAAGCGACGCTATTGTTGCTGGAAGCTCAGCGCCTTGCCAAAGAACAGAATATTTACCTGAAAGAATTAATCGGGCTCAGTGGTAACGGGCTACTTAGTTTGGACACGACCATATTCTTGAGACGGGCGCCCCTTCAAATTGAAACGAGCAATGACTTCTCCCATAATCCACGTTTGCAATTTCATAAAAGCATTGTTGATCTGAATCAGGCGCTGATAAAATCAATTCGTCGAAAAGAATTGCCTTCAGTATCATTTCTCGCGGCGGGCTGGGCCAGGGGGTCCGGGATCTCCGATAAGCTTACTGACAACGGGGATTTTGTTTATAATACTTCTTTCGGCGCAGGCATCCCCTTCCGTGCATACAACTATATGATTGGATTCAGCACCATCTGGAATGTCACTTCATTATTTAGAACGGGTAATGAGTCAAGAATGCAACGCTCCCTCACAAAGATTGCTGAAGAACGATACAACGAGGAAAACCTGAAAATAGAAAGCGAATTGGAAAGAGCGCGCCTTCGCTACAGTGCCGCTTTAGATATACTGCGACAGACTCCGGTCCAATTGAAAGCGGCCCAGGACGCATATGGACAAGCTAAAGCCCGTTATGATGCCGGCCTGAGTACCATTCTCGAACTGACCCAAACGTTTGCCGTTCTCAACCGGGCCGAAGTTGACGCATCGGTGGCGACTGGAAATGTTTGGCGTGCCATCCTGCAATACGCTGCCACCAGAGGCGACTTTGATATTTTCATAAATAACCTGAACTAATTTAAATGATCTCATTTGCCCTCCGGAATCCAATTACAATTATTGTTTTGATTGCCGGGACAATCATATTCTCCCTTCTTGCTCTGATCTCCATACCGGTCGATGTTTTTCCCAGGTTGAATCTACCGACCATCTACATCGCTCAGGCATACGGTGGCATGGATCCTAAACAGATGGAAGGGTTTATCTCCACACGATATCAAAATCAATTGCTCTACGTATCCGGCATCAAAGATATTGAGTTAAAGAATGTTCAGGGTTTGTGTGTGATAAAATGCACATTTTATGAAGACGCAAACATGGCGCAGGTTTCCGGTGAGGTGGCCAACCAGGTAAACAGGGTGATGCATTATATGCCTCCCGGAACGGAGCCGCCTACAGTTGTGCGCTTTGACGCTTCCAGTTTGCCGGTTGGCGAATTGGTATTCAGTAGCAAAAGGGCGAACCTGATTGAAATGCAGGACTTGGCTTCAACGATTATCCGTCCATTATTTTCGCAAATACCCGGGGCTTCTGCGCCACCCCCGTTTGGGGGTAACTCACGGTCAATTGTGGTAAAGGTTAATCCCGAGTTGATGACCAGTTATGAATTAACACCGGATGATATTGTGAAAGCAGTTGTAGAAAATAACCAAATATCTCCAGCGGGCAATGTGCGGATCGGGAACTACAATATGATGACGCCTAACAATACGGTAATCAAAAATGTCGAAGAGTTTTTAAATATTCCTCTTCGCCTGGGTGCCGGCCCTACCATTTTTCTTCGGGATCTGGCTACTGTGGAAGATGCCTCCGATGTGACCGTCGGGTATGCGCTGGTGAACGGAAAACGATCGATTTATATTCCTGTAATCAAGACTGCAGATGCCTCCACGATGAGCGTTGTCAAAGCCCTTAAAGCAAAGCTTCCCGAAATGCAGTCGCTGATGCCGGATTATGTCAAACTCAGCTATGAATTTGACCAATCCATTTATGTCATTAACTCCGTTAAAAGTCTGGCCACAGAGGGAGTCATCGGCGCGTTGCTCACCGGCTTGATGGTGCTCTTATTCCTTGGCGACTTCAGGAGTTCTTTGGTGGTGGTTTGTACCATACCCATTTCACTCATGGCCGCCATTTTTCTTTTGAAAATGTTTGGCCAGACAATCAACATCATGACTTTGTCGGGCCTGGCACTGGCCATTGGTATTCTTGTTGACCAAGCTACGGTGGCCATCGAAAATATCCATCAGCACCTGGAGATGGGTAAAACCAAAGCCCGCGCTATCCTGGATGCCTCCAAAGAAGTCTCGTTCCCTCTTTTGCTGATCACTTTCTGTATTCTTGCCGTATTTGCTCCGGCGTTCTTAATGAATGGAGTGCCCAGAGGAATGTTCCTGCCTCTTTCACTTTCCGTTGGTTTTTCGATGATCGCATCTTACCTGTTGTCTCAAACCTTTGTACCGGTTGTTTGCAATTGGTGGATCAAGGGGCATCAACAGGCTGAGCGTCACAAACTGGAAATATTAAACGACCTCAGCAAAAAAGAGGAACAGGCTTTTGAAAAGTACGAGAGAAGCCACGCTCATAAAATTTCTGGTTTTGAAAAATTCAAACTTCGCTATTTATCGGTATTGGATAAGTTAATGACTTCACGAAAACTGGTGATTTCGGTTTACCTCACCGTGGCTTTTGGGACTATCGTGTTTTGCTTTCTGGTTATTGGGAAAGATATGCTCCCGAAACTAAATCACGGCAGACAGTTTCAAATGAGGCTGATCGGCGAGGAAGGTTTGCGCATTGAACGAACAGAAGAGGCAGTACTCAAGACTATCAAAGTGATCAACGAGATCGTAGGCGAAGAAAATGTGGATATTACTTCAGCCTTTGTGGGAATGACCCCGTCCAGTTATGGAACGAATGCACTCTACATTTTTAATAGCGGACCTCAGGAGGCCATCCTGCAAGTCAATCTCAGCGAAGGTTATGCGGTTTCTTCACTGGATGATTTAAAAGATGAAATAAGGAAAAAGGCTGGTGTGGTCTTACCGGGCATAGCATTGTCCTTTGAGCCAATCGAGCTGACGGACAAAATTATGAGCCAGGGTGCAAATACGCCCATTGAAGTAATTGTGGCCAGCAAGGATATTAACGAAGGAGCTGCCTACGCGGCAAAGGTCAAAGAAGAGCTCAAAAAAGTTGATTTTTTGCGCGATGTGCGTATCAATCAACCCCTGAATTATCCCATGCTGAATATTGAAATTGACCGCGAACGTGCTGCCCAGTTTGGAATCTCGTCAAGGGAAATAGCAAGATCACTTGTAGCGGCCACTTCCTCCAGTCGTTTTACTTCAAAAAACCTTTGGCTTGATTCAAAGATAGGGTTTGCTTACCAGGTACAGGTGCAGGTCCCGGAGTACCAAATGAATTCTGTTAAAGACATCGAGAACATTCCCATGGTCAAAGGCCAATTGAGACCTACCCTGTCGGACATGGCTACCATCACATCAATGAATGCTCCCGCGGAATATGATCGCATCGGCCCCAGAAGGATCGTTACCGTTTCGGCAAACATTTATAAAAAAAACCTGGGGAGCGCTGCGGCAATCGTGCGGGAAGTAATTCAAAAGGCAGGAACTCCCCCGGTTGGTATGATTGTGCAGGTACGGGGCCTCGTAAAGCTCCTTGAGGAAACGCTCGGCAGTCTTCAATCGGGCTTGTTGCTGGCCATCGTAGTCATTTTCCTTTTACTATCTGCAAATTACCAATCTTTCAAAGTTGCATTTGTAGTCCTGGTAAGCGTACCTGCGGTATTGGCGGGATCCATGGTGATTTTATTATTGACCGGGGGCACGCTCAATCTACAATCGTATATGGGCATCATCATGTCGGTAGGGGTATCCGTCGCTAATGCCGTACTATTGGTAAGCAATGCTGAAATCTTGCGTCTTGAATATCAAGATGCCGGCAAAGCGGCGCGCGTGGCGGGCTCCGTTCGCATTCGCCCCATACTGATGACCTCCCTGGCGATGGTGGTCGGGATGCTGCCGATGGCCAGTGGCCTTGGCGAAGGTGGAGAACAGACCGCCCCGTTGGGCCGGGCGGTAATCGGTGGCTTAATTGCCTCTACGTTGGCAGCGCTGTTAATATTGCCGGTTGTTTTTACTTCCGTGCAGGCAAAATCTAGTTTGAAATCGGTCTCCTTGGATCCTGATGACAGGTTGAGCGAGCATTTTGATAAAACGAATTACCAAAACAATTGAAAAGCATACAAAAGTGCATGAAAACACATTATTCACTTGCCTCGCTTCTGACTTTATCTGCCTTCGTCGCGACCTCCTGCCAAAATTCAAAAAACCCCGAGTCTGAGGAAAACAAAGACCCTGTGCTTGAAGCATTTGTCTTAGAAAGAAAAGAAGTAGCCACCGAGTTGGTTTTACCCGGAGAGTTAGAAGGGTATTATGAAACAGGAATAATCGCGAAAGTAAATGGGTATGTGAAACGCATATTTGTTGACATTGGAGACAAAGTTGCTCAAGGCCAATTGCTGACAGAACTGGAAGCGCCCGAATTAAAAAGTCAGTTAACCGGCGCTTTTTCTGATGTGAAGGAAAAGGAAGCAATCTATCTGAATACAAAGGGAAAACATGCGCGACTTCTTCAAACGAACAAAACGCCGGGAGCCGTGTCCCCTTATGACATGGACTTTTCCCGCACCAACATTATTTCAGATAGCCTCCGGTTGCTGGCCTCAAAATCGGGCTACGAATCCATAAAGCAATTAACTGATTATTTATTGATTACGGCTCCTTTTAATGGAGTTGTTACCGAGCGTGCCTTGGCTCCCGGTGCTTTTGTCGGGCCCAACGACAAAAATGGGATTCCGATTCTGAAACTTAAAAGTGAATCAAAATTACGGTTGCATGTTGCCGTACCGGAAAAACATCTCGGGGAACTTGAAACAGGAAAATGGGTTCGGTTTAAGGTTAGGAGTTTTCCGGACAGGGTATTTGGCGGAATAATTACCCGACTTGGGAAAAGCGTAGATACTCAGACGCGTTCAGAGATTGCTGAAATAGAAATAGACAATGGATCCAATCAGCTCTTGCCAGGTATGTATGCCCAGGTAACGATTCCCTTAAAACGCCCCGGAACTTCGTTAGTCATCCCGAAGTCGGCTATTGTAACAAACATGGAGCGAAGTTTTGTAATCAAAGTCGCAAATAATAAGGCCGCTTGGGTGGACATTCAGAAAGGAGAGCAGCAGGCCGAAAAGTTCGAGGTTTTTGGTGATCTGACAGCGGGTGATACGCTTCTAAGTACGGCCTCCGATGAGATCAAAGCCGGCGTTGCAATCAAAACTGTTTTGGTGAGTCAATAGATGGAGCGTTTTGAATTTTGAGCCCAATGAGGGGCATCGAAATAGCTCCATAAAACCTCTATTGTGATTAAAAATAACGAACTCACACTCGTCAATCAATAGAATTCCAATACCGCTTGCAACATCGGCATTGAATAAAAATGAGGGTACGCTGAAAAGCCGTGAGATGGCGGCATCGCCCGGCTTGCTTACTCAATTGAGTGGTGTGGGTTATGAATTCATTTAATATGAGTTAATCCAAGAAAGTCAATGAAGGAAGGTTGGGTCAGGGCGCCGTTGTTTGATGATTTTGCTACATCAATTTGTATAACTTTACCTGGGCTTCGTAAAGCTCCCGGGCCGCCTTTTCATCGGAGATCAGGTGTCGCACAGACACGTACTTCACGATCTTCTCATTGTTATCTTTAAAGGGCATGATTGTAGCATTAACCCAATAGTGAGAATCATCACTTGCTTTATTCTTAATAACACCCCTGAAGACCTCGCCATTGCGAATGGTACGCCAAAGCAATTCAAATAATTGTTTGGGCATATCGGGGTGCCGGATAATATTGTGTGGTTTATTTAAGAGTTCGTCGCGCTGATACTTTGATACGTTGCAAAAAGCATCATTTGCAAATAGGATAGTCCCGTCCAGGTCAGTTTCGGAAAACAAGGTGACCCGCCTTTCTGTAGTCCTATCAATTCTCATTTCTTCAGGACGTCTTCGTTGATTTTTCAAAAACCAAATATACCTGACTAGGGTAAATATTTGAAAATCTAAATATTTAGAAACTTAAACCTAAGAATTGGTTTGTTCGTGAACGTTGACCTATGTCAATTCAAAATATGATTTATGTCAGGTTTTTGCCAACATCAAAGTTTACCCGGATTTAGAATACATCTCCTCTTTATTCGATCCGAATTCAGCTACGATGAATTCGACGTGAACGCATACAGGATCTTTCGCGTGGACTGGGAGATACTATTCGGCGGAACCCATACCTGCCGGGCTGCAGTAACACCTCCGATGGCCGAGACCCTGGTGCGGAACTATCCGGAAGTGGAAGCTGCTACCGGTTCAGGTACAGGGGCTCCTTTCGCTCAATGATCATGATTTGAATTACTTCAAGGGCTGATGAATATCATGCTTTCTGTGTGGAAAAAGGTGATACTTTGTTTTAGCAGCTTAAATCTTAAATCACTTTGTATGGATACGACCACCTTAATACGCCCAGTAAGGAGCACCAATCCTCCGAAATCCGTAAAATATGTCTTTTCATTCCGGGAAGGCGATGGGAAAAACAAGCAATTGTTGGGGGGCAAAGGCGCGAACCTTTGCGAAATGACCCAAATCGGCCTGAACGTACCTCCCGGGTTTGTGATTTCAACGGAGGCATGTTTGTCTTATCTGGCTACCACCGACAAAGAACTTCCCACCAGCCTCATGCAGGAAGTACGGGAGCAAGTTTTACAAATTGAAAAGGCGAGTGGTAAGAAGTTTGGTGACCCTGTTAATACACTGTTGGTTTCGGTCCGATCAGGATCCGCCATGTCCATGCCAGGGATGATGGATACAATCCTTAACCTTGGATTAAATTCAAAGACCTTACCGGGTCTCATCAAACAAACCGGCAACGAGCGATTTGGGTACGATGCCTACCGGAGGTTTATCCAGCTTTTTGGAAAAGTTGCGCTGGGTGTGCCTGATGAAAAGTTTGACAAGCATTTTGAAGAAGTGAAAAAAAGGGCAGGGGTTAAAGTCGATGTGGGATTGAATACAGCTGACCTCAAAGAAATCAGTGAGCGTTTTTTGGCCGCCGTGAAAGAACACACCGGCAAACCTTTTCCGGAAGATGTGTTCGAGCAGCTGGAAATTGCCATCATGGCAGTTTTTAATTCATGGATGGGAAAACGGGCCATCGACTATCGCCGTGAATTTAAGATCACGCCTGCCATGGCCAATGGTACCGCCGTCAATGTAGTGACCATGGTATTTGGGAACATGGGTAATGATTGCGCTACGGGCGTTGGCTTTACGCGTGACCCTGGCACCGGCGAGAATGTCATGTTCGGTGAATACCTGACCAATGCACAAGGCGAGGATGTCGTAGCCGGTATTCGCACCCCAAAACCGGTGGCGCAATTGGCGACTGAAATGCCTGAATTATACAAACAACTGGAAACACTTCGAAACAAGCTGGAATCACATTACAAGGAAGTGCAGGACTTTGAATATACCATCGAGAAGGGGGTGCTTTACTGTCTCCAAACGCGCAATGGTAAGATGAACACCACGGCGATGGTTCGCACATCGGTGGAGATGGTGAAAGAGGGTTTGATTACCATAGAGCAATCCTTGTTACGCATAAAGCCAGATGTACTCGAACAACTACTTCACCCCCGTTTGGATGTGTCGCATAAAGCCGAACCCCTGGCGCAAGGTCTGCCCGCCTCCCCGGGCGCGGCATCTGGTCATGTGGTTTTTGATGCCGACCGGGCTGAATTGCTCGGGCATCAGGGAGAGAAAGTTATTTTGGTTCGGGAAGAAACCAAGCCTGAAGACATTCATGGTTTCTTCGCTGCCCAGGGTATTCTCACAAGTCGTGGAGGTAAGACCTCCCACGCTGCGGTGGTAGCGCGCGGCATGGGCAAGCCTTGCGTTGCGGGAGCAGAAGGCATCAAAGTAGATGTGAAACTTCGTCAGGCGGAAATTGGCGACAAAGTCCTTCACGAGGGAGATTACATCACCATTGACGGCGGTACGGGGTTTGTTTACAGGGGTCTGATCCCTACTGTGGAACCAACCTTTACCGACGAACTAAAGAAATTGTTGACGTGGGCAGACGAAGCAGCAAGACTTCAGGTGATGGGCAATGCAGACACTCCGGCCGCTGCCAGGAAAGCGCTGAGTTACGGAGCGATGGGCATCGGGCTGTGCCGCACGGAGCGGATGTTCAATGATGTGGACCGCTTGCCGATCGTGGTGGAAATGATTTTGGCGGCTACCAAAGAAGAGCGTGAATCTGCGCTTAACCGTCTGAAGGACATTCAGCGTCAGGATTTCAAAGAAATATTTACCGTGATGGCTTCCAAACCTGTGACGGTACGATTGCTGGATCCCCCCATCCATGAATTCCTTCCCACGGAAGATGTTCTACGAGATGACCTTGAAAATCTACATAAACTGAAATGTACCGTAGCAGGTGTCACCAATTTATTTGGCAGCCTTCGATTGCTCAATGCGGATCTTAAGATGGCAGAAAAGTCCCCAGAGCCATTTACGCTTGGGGGTGTGGAGTTGGTAGAAAAGGCCATCGAAAAGAAGGGTCAGATGTTGAAGAAGGTACGCGAGTTGCACGAGGTGAACCCCATGCTGGGACACCGCGGCGTGCGGCTGGGATTGAGCTTCCCTGAAATCTACCAGATGCAAATCAGGGCGATATTGGAAGCCGCGGCCGATTGTCAGGTTGCGAAAATCGACGCCCGGCCGGAGATCATGGTCCCACAAGTTTGTACGGCGGAAGAACTCGAGCAGGTGAAAGTGTTTGTCACCGCCATTCAGTCGGAGATTGAACAAGCGCGCAACATTAAACTGGTGTTTAAGTTTGGTTCCATGATTGAAGTAGTGCGTGCCTGTCTGCAAGCCGATGAACTTGCTATGACCGCCGACTTTTTTTCTTTTGGTACCAACGACCTTACGCAGGCCACTTTCTCCTTCTCCAGAGAAGATGCCGAAAATAAATTTCTGCCATTCTATATCGCTCACGCCCTATTGAAAGACAATCCGTTTGAAGTTCTCGACCGCAAGGCCATGGGTAAACTGATGCGGATGGCGGTCGATGATGGACGCAAGAGCAATCCACAGTTGAAAGTGGGCATTTGCGGCGAGCACGGAGGCCATCCTGAATCGATCATGTTTTGCCATGAGATCGGGTTAAACTATGTTTCCTGTTCCGGACCGCGTGTGCCGGTGGCACGGTTGGCAGCGGCGCATGCAAAACTGTTGGAAAAGATAAAGATGTAGGGAAAAGAAAATTCGAAATACTTTCACATCTTCAAGAACTCCAGGCATTTGTAAATGAGTATAGCCGGCCATACCAACGCTTTTAAGATTCCCACAACTCCACCCCAGAACGTGGTGGCATGTTGAACAAAATAAATGGCTGCCCCGATGAATGCAAGACCATAGATGCCGCCCGATGGACTGGGCGTGCGATTCCATTTTTGATTTCCTGACATGGTTTCATTTGTTTAAATAGTGTTAAGATCCTTCATTGAGCCTGGCACCTTTTCCTTTCGCAAGAGAACAATGGCCAGCAGCACGACCCAAAGCAGGTAAGCGCCAATGTTGATGCGCTCCCAAACCCCTGCCCACGGAGTTGGCAGATTTGCCTGGATCCTGGGGGCATCTAATCCGGTTAAACCGCCAAACACGAGGAGGATCAGGATAGTCGCAATGGAATAGAGGCGGAACCGCTTTCCGAATGCCGCTGCTCCGAATCCAATCGCGAGCAGCATGAGGAGAACTGTCACCATCGTAAAAACGATGTGCATGGTATCGGTCAGTGTTCCCCCGCCCGTTGCCAGCACCTCACGTTGGTGCATCGGAGGCCAGAAGAGGCCGACGACTCCGTAGACGACCATCAAGCCCCCCACGACACGCAGGGGGCGGTTTCGAGGCGATGATTGCCAGACGCCCCATCCGAAAGCGGCCACAAGCGAGGTGTACACGATACCCAGCGAAACCCATAGCATTCTTGTCGGAGCGCCTATCGCAGACAGCTCGCTCACCGTTTGAGAGGCGGAGTTGTAGCCCTCCCACTGCATCGGAACAAATATGTTCATGGCGACGTAGAGCAGCGAAGAGAGAATTCCACCGGTGAGTAAGGCTTTTGTCAACAAGACTTTAGCGAGAATTTATCAAAGAAAAATAGGTTACCTGTGACAAACTATGATTTATGTCATCAATTAAGATGATAATCTGAAGGCCGAAAGTTCAGCAGAATGTCATGATGCAGGGTCAGCACCACTTCTTTCTGTATCGCTTTCTCTTTGCTACAAAGTAAATCATAGAGGCAGACGATATTAAAGGGAAAGGTTTCGAGTAAATTTATTCCCGAAATAGAATAAAAAATGTTATCTCATATAGCAATAGCGGCCACTACATTTATTCTCACCAATATTGACGATTTACTTATTTTAAGCATATACTTTGCGAGCCCTCATTACAAAACAAAAAATATAGTAATCGGCCAATATCTGGGAATAATTACCATAACCGCTATTAGTTTTTTGGGATTAGTATTAGGTTCCCTTTTTGAGGATCAATGGATTAGCTTGCTTGGTGTAATCCCGTTAGCCCTTGGTATCAAAGATTTGATTCAATTACAAGTCGATGAGAAAATTGAAAAGAAAGACTTTTCTTCAAAGAAAAGTGAATATGAGCTTCTGAATGTGGCCGTAGTGACCCTGGCCAATGGTGGGGATAACATTGGCGTTTATATCCCTGTATTTGCAAACCTGGAAGTGCGTTACATTCAAGTTTATGCGCTCGTATTTCTTACTCTAACAGGACTCCTGTGTTTTCTAGCCAATTACTTCGTAAGCCATCCGAAAATAAAGAGAATGTTTTCCAAATATGGCAAGACAATTCTTCCAGTCTTTCTGATTCTGTTGGGATTATTCATCCTGAAAGGTTTTGGGCTTTGGTTAGTATCTTAGCATGAAATTCATTTTATGGAAAGTATTTCATTGATCCAGGCCGGCAAGTCCAGACTATACAAGATTGCATTTGGTCTGTCGATTTTTACGATCCTCTATAATCTCGGCGAAGGGGTAGTGTCAACGCTCTTTGGCTTCGAAGATGAAAGCCTTACCCTGTTTGGATTTGGTGTCGATAGTTTTATTGAGGTTATTTCCGGCCTCGGTATTGCGCACATGGTTTTGCGAATTCAATCGCGACCAGCCGGCCACAGGGACTCATTTGAAAAGACAGCCTTGAAGATTACAGGAATTTCGTTTTATGTCCTTGTGGTTGCTCTGATAATTATGAGTGTGTACAATCTATGGACAGGTCACAAACCCGTTAGTACGTTATGGGGAGTAATCATTTCAATTGTTTCTATTGGGGTGATGTGGGCATTGGTTTTGGGCAAAACAAATGTTGGCAAGCAACTGAACTCGGCAGCAATTCTCGCCGATGCGTCGTGTACAAAAGTATGCATTTATATGTCGGTAATACTCCTTGCAGCCAGTGCCATATATGAATTGACCGGGCTAATCTATATTGACAGCCTGGGAACATTGGGCCTTGCCTATTTCTCCTTTAAAGAAGGAAGGGAATGCTTTGAAAAAGCAAATTCAAATAA
>JBGPGZ010000061.1:0-13553 GCA_041484175.1 Cyclobacteriaceae bacterium
CTCAACCTATTTATAACCTGAGGGGGCTTTAATTTCAATAAAAACGTATTTCTTTGTGTCTCTGATCAAAAACAATAACTCTAAAACTTTTTCAAGATTGCCCGGACAGCCTTGAATCACTAATCGCAATTCAGCACAATCTCGGCTAAAATATCCTACCCCATGGATTGCCGTCCTGAGTGGGCTGGCAGGTGAAAGAGCTGTCTGATTTGCGAATTCTGATTCACTGTTGTCCGGGGAAACTTTAACCAGAAAACTTTAACCGGACAGCCTGATTAATTATTAAGAGATAAATTGACCTCAACCGGCTTTCAGCATTCATTTCAATACCAAATTGGAGGTTTTGACTTGCAGATAATTTATGAATAAAGATTTTAACCGGACAGCCGAGAAATTAACTGAATTCAAGGGCGAGGGGGCTTCCTTTTTTGAAAGCAATAAAAGGGCTGTTCAAAGCTGTTCTGAAGAGGATTTTATCGGAAAATGTATTTTCCCCGGACAACATTAAATTCTGATTTGCGAGTTGCGAATTGTGAGTTGATGGGTCCCTTCCTAATTACTACTCTTCAGTTTCTCGACAAGCCAGTTCCCCACCTTTTCACTCTGCTCGGGATACGTCCAGTGCCCGGTCTCCAGGGCGAGAAGTAACGACTTTGGAGCCGTAATTAAATTATAGGCTGCGTACATCGAAGTAGGAGGACAAGTTTCATCGTTAAACCCCCAACTATACATCCCGGTTATTTTTACCTGTCGTGCGAAATTCACGACATCGTAATAGCCGCAGGTTTCTATCTTCTCTTTGGTATTGTGGAAGGCCATGTTGTCTTTGCCAAAAATGTGAGGCCATCCTCCCGCTCGTCCGTGCAAGTAGCCTGTTACATCACTGAGCGCCGGAAAGAAAGCACCCAAATACCTTACGCGCGGGTCGAGTGCCGCGGTGATGATCGATAACGCCCCGCCCTGGCTTCCTCCCGTAACACCCAGGTGGGTGCCATCAAATTGGGGTAAAGCGGAAAGGAAGTCATTGGCCCTTACGCAACCCAGGTAGACCCGCTTGTAGTAGTACCGGTCGCGATTGTCGAGGTTAAAATAAAAATATTGATTCAATGCACCGGCGCCAAGGTTGTTATACACAGAGGCGTCCAGATTGACGGGGATGCCGTGAATACCAATTTCAAAGGTGATGATCCCTTTTTCTGCGGTTGCCACATCACCCGTATAAGGCCGGATACCGGCCCCGGGTACTCTTAACAGCGCCGGATACTTCCCTTCTTTTTTTGGCACACACAGAATCCCGTAAAGGCGCGCGCCAACGCGGTAATTCTGGAGATTGACATGATACACATTGACATTTTCAGTACACCGGTCGGGGAGAAGTGTCATCCTGGCGTCGATCGGAATTTTGCTTAAGTCTGCTTTTGCTTTATCCCAGAATTGAACAAAGTCCGCCGGGTTATCAACTGTTGGTTTTATGGCACCCGGTTCGAATCCTGCGGTGGCAAGTCCCCTGTATTCCTTTCCTTCCACCGTGGCGATGACCGCACAACGAAGGAAGCCAGGATTTTTCAGCGTTCCGCCGGCAATAGAATACGTTCCTGCGGGAAGATTTACCGAATCCTTTTTGACCTCCATTTGTTCGGGTCCCACTTCATAACGGATCTGAATATTTTTAAGATTATTGCCGTCCTTCAGCACCATCACCCTGAACGTAACGATCTCGCCTACCTTATAAGTCCAATCGGTGTGATCGGGCGCAACAATTATTTTTATGCTCTTCTCTTGCGGTTGAGAATAAACATTTCCAATCAATAAAAGCGGAACAACTGCCAATAAAATCCGGACTCTATTCTTCATAGTTTTATTTTTAAATGGAGCTTGGGACAACTTTGGACTTGAGACTCACTCAGTATCCCCATCTTTTCATAATCTCCAAATCTTCTTTCGCACTCGCCAGCGGCGTTTTTCCCTGATACGATTCCTGCTCGATAATGAAATGAATGGTGCCACCCGATTTTCTGCCAAGGTCAATTACTTCTTTCGTACCTGCAATGCCTGTTCCCAGGATCGTGCTTTCATACTTTTCCTTTCCTTCCTTGCTCGGGATTTCATCCTTAACATGCATGGATTCAAACCGGCCCGGGTATTTCCTGACAATGTCGATGGCTTTAGCGCCTCCGTTATACAAATTACCGATGTCCAATTGCTGGATCACCAGGCTGGGGTCTGTATTTGAAAGAATGATGTCATAGATCGTGGCGTTGCCAAGTTTTTCGCTGAATTCGAAATCATGGTTGTGATAGCCGAATTTCATGCCCGACTTTTTGCAAAGTTCTCCGCTCTTATTGAATACATCCAGAAAGCGCTTCATGTCATCCAGGTTTTTTCTTAGCCCCTCATCCAACCAGGGGCTGATGACGTATTGCTGCCCCGCGGTGGCGGCATCTTCAACGGTATATTTCCAGGAATCGGTAAAATCCTTTTTAGCGCCATCCCAGTGCTGTTTGCCCATGGTCGTGTGGCCACTGGGCATTTTGATTCCCAATCCGTCGAGGATTTTCTTGAATTCGGCCGCTGAATTGCCATAAAATTTACGGTCGACATAGTCTGCATGCTCGACGTATTTGTATCCCATGCCGGCGAGCTCCTTCAATGTACCCAGCGGGTCTTTCTTCATGTCATCGCGAATTGAATAAAGTTGTATGCCCACCATTTCTTTTTGTTTTGGCAGGCCGAAGAGTGATTTGGTAATGAGGGTCGTGCCGGCCAATGCTAAGGCACTTTCTTTAATAAAGGTTCTGCGTGAAGTTTTCATTGAATAGGAGTTTAAGCAAAAAGGTCATTTTTTCTTATCAGCAAAATCATGTTTAATCAAATGGTATCCAAGTAATAACCTGGATTGAAAGGCTTAATTGCTATGGGCGGACAGGAATTTGTGTTCTTTAAAAGAAGAATGAGCGACCGGAGACCTTGACGAACTTTCAATGCGCCTCCTTGATATAGCCCCAGCCCTTGCCTTGTTTATCAACGATCTCCAGGATGCCGTCGGGCACAACCTGAACGCCGGGAATAAGCTGGCTCTTGTCAACATTATTGCGTTTCATGGTTTCTGCGCAGACCACAATAGCAACATTCTTGGTGGCCGCTAACTGTTGAACCGCTGAAGCTACTACGGACTTATCTTTGACAACCATGCTAAGCGATCCGCTATAAATCACGATTTCCAATTGAGCATCGGGATGGGCCTGTGACTCCAGGGTGACGTGCCGGATGGCTGCCTGGTGGATCAGCGTGTCTTTACTGGTTACGTCAAAGACAATTTTTACAGGCTTGGTTTGGGCCAATGAGAAAAATGACAACAACAGAAGACTCGAACTCAAAATATGCTTTTTCATAGGTAGATGATTTATTTATCCAGGTTTAGTTCTTTCTTTAGTCATGGGCCAAAAGCATTTGGTCCGATGCGCCGTCAGAAATTTACATTTTTTAATGAACACAAGTGGAAGAAAGCATCCTTTTTTCAGGGATTTGATCGCTGTTTTGAAGGCGCTATGAGCCCTTCATCGAATTGTATGGCCGTTTGAAAAACTATTCGTCAAATCGGGCGGGAAAATCAGCCTTTTTTTTGTTAGCTTTTCATTTAACTCACACATCCCTTATTACATACCAAAACCCAATTGCTATGAAAAAAAATGAAGTTGAATCTAAAACACCACGCAGGGAATTCTTAGGATCGCTGGCGGCCGGTGCAGCCACCTTGGGAATCTCATCGCTGGTTCCGCTCGGATTGAGCGCTTCACCACAAGCTTCAACGTTGGCAGCGACCGCGGACGAGTGGTTTAACAAAGTGAAAGGCAAACACCGCGTTGTGTTTGATGTGCCTGCTCCTCATGAGGTGTTTCCATTTGCCTGGCCACGTGTTTTTATGATGACCAATGTGAACACAGGCACCCCCGAAACGGATCTGGGTGTAGTGGTTGTTTTGCGCCATACCGCTTTTGGGTATGCGATGGAAGACCGCATTTGGGCCAAGTATAAATTTGGGGAAGTATTTAAAATAGATGATGCAGCCACCAAAGCGCCGGCAGTTCGCAATGCCTTCTGGAAACCAAAGGTCGGCGATTTTTCAGTCCCCGGTTTAGGCAACGTCGCCATTGGGATCAATGAATTGCAGGCAAGCGGTGCCATGTTTTGTGTTTGCGACATGGCAATGACCGTTTATAGTGCTGCACTCGCACAGGGCGTTGAGCCCGCAGAGGTGAAAAAAGATTTCTTGGCAGGTCTATTGCCCGGCATCCAGGTTGTTCCATCCGGCGTGTGGGCGCTTGGCCGTGCACAGGAAAAGAAGTGCGCCTATATTTTTGTTGGGTGATTTTTCTGTTTTTTTTAGATCAGCGAAACAGGAATTTGCAGGCAATATGAGAAATCATTTGCCTGCATTTGTTTTTTGCCGGGCCAGCGAATCCCTGACTTTCTTAATAGGACCAAACGGTCCGTAGCGGTGCTGGGATTCGGAAAAACCATCCGGATAGGGCCCATAGGGATAATCAATCGCCTTTTTTTTGATATCGGGCCAATCTTGCGCAAAGAATTTCATCGGGCGTGGTTGGGAATTAACAAATGCGGCTACGTCCCACGACTCTTCATCGGTGAGCTGGGGTTTTTCATAAGTGGCCCCGAAAGGCATACTGTATTTTACGAATCCCGCGAGCCGGCCAAGACGATAAAGGCCGGCGCCGCTGTTGTAGCTTTGAGGACCCCAAAGCGGAGGATACACAAACCCATCCAGGGCCGGCTTTATAATCCCTTCTCCATTTTTTCCGTGACACAACTGACATTTGCTTACATAGACAAGCCTTCCTTTTAGTGTGTCTGCAGGTCTGTCCAGATAGCGTGGTTCAACAATACCTGTGCCCTCCGGTTTAGTCCCTTTCCGCACATCTTTGCCAATCCATCGGAGGTAGGCGGCCATGGCGCGCATTTCACGGCTCAAGGTATCAATGGTATGACCGTTCATGCTTCGGAGAAGACAATCATTGATGCGGAATTCAATGGACTCCGTAATTCCGCTACGCGGCCGGAATACGGGGTAGATCGATGCCACACCCGAAAAGCTGTTACCAAACAGTTTGGCTCCGGCATCGACATGACAATTCTGACAATTCATGGCGTTGGCAATGCTTGCCACGTTGCCCTTCGGGCCGAGATAAAAAGAAGTGTTAGCGATTAGCTTTCGACCGTAGCGAACAAGATCCCCATCGGGTGTCCGCGGAATGGAGGTTGTGTCAGGCGCATGCCATTCCATTTTTTGCAGCGCCTTTTTTCCAGTGGAAGAGTCGACAGAAGGATTTGAAAAATAGGAAGGAACCTGGGTCATTGTAAAAACAATCGCGACGACCACCACCACCAATAAGACGAGCCGGAGTGGGCTCATTCTGTCAAGTAAATCAGAAAAGAATTGGCGCACAGTTACGTTTTCAATTTGGGTTCAGATCATTTTCTATCAATGGTCCCTGACAAACAAAGACGGTTACGATTCCACCGGCAATTTATAATCTTTAAATTGTTCGCGCAGCGCCGACTTCAGAAATTTACCAACGGCGGTTCGTGGAATTGATTTGACAAATTCAAATGCATCCGGGATCCATACCTTATCAAATTGAGGCCTTAAATAATCGGCGAGTTCCTGAGTTGTTACAGAGTGACCCTCTTTCAAAACCACGGCCGCAAGAGGCCGCTCCTGCCATTTCGGATGAGGGATTGCCACAACAGCAGCTTCAGCCACCGCCGGGTGCCCCATCAAAGCATTTTCCAGGGCAACAGAACTGATCCATTCTCCACCGGATTTGATGACATCTTTCGTCCGGTCCTGGATTTGAATAAATCCGTGTGAATCAATAGTCACAATGTCCCCGGTGCAGAACCATCCGTCGGCCGTAAACCGCTCGGTCATATCTGTTGTGTTATAATAATGGCTGGCTACCCAGGCACCTCTCACTTCCAGTTCACCCATCGTCGTTCCGTCCCAGGGAATAAGCCGACCCTGCTCACTTCGACCTCTGATTTCAATTAACGGAACAGGAAGACCCTGCTTGGAGCGGTATTCATATTGAATCTCTTCCGAGTTGTTCAACAATTCGCTGGTAAGACTAGCCACCGATCCGAGAGGAGCCGTTTCTGTCATACCCCACGCGTGAACAACATTAAGATGATGGCGCTCTTTGAATCCTTTGATCATCGCCTTGGGCACGGCAGAACCACCGACAATGAGCATGCGCAAGGCATCCAAATTGTATTTTCCGGGTTCTTTATCGAGCGCTTGCAAGATCCCGAACCAGATCGTGGGAACCCCTCCTGTAATGGTCACCTTCTCTGCCTCAAAAACTTCCAGGAGACTGACCGGGTCCAGATGAGGACCGGGAAACACCTGTTTGGCACCAATGAGGGTGGATGTAAATGGCATCCCCCACGCGTTTGCGTGAAACATTGGAACCACCGGCAAGACCGTATCGGCCTCGCGGATATCCAGCGTGCTGGCCAAAGCGCTTGCCATAGAGTGTAGCATGATTGCTCGATGCGAATAAAGAACTCCCTTTGGTCGACCCGTGGTGCCGGTTGTATAACACATGGCCGCTGCCTGGTTTTCATCCAGGTCAATATACCGAAACTCAGCCTCGTCCGATTCCGATACTAATTCTTCGTAGTTCAAGGTCTCCTCGGGTACCAGACCTTTTCCTTGTGGGATGACAATGACGTACTCCGGTTGGATTCGTGCACGGAATTTTTCAAAAAGAGGAAGCAGCACCTCGTCTACGACAATAGCGCGATCCCCTCCGTGGTTGACAATGTAGGTAAGGTCGTCGGCGGCAAGCCGGAGGTTTAGCGTGTGCAAAACGCCACCAAAGGAGGGAACGCCAAAATAGATCTCAAGATGCTGGTAATGATTCCAACAAAAAGTACCGACGCGGTCATTCTGTTTCAGGCCCAACTTTTGCAAGGCAACAGCAAGTCGCTTTGCGCGACGGGCAAAATCGAGGTAGGTATAGCGATGATAACTTTTGTCCGGCAGACGGGAGACGATTTCCTTATGGCCGAAGAAGGTTTCGGCCCGTCGCATCATGACAGGAATCGTGAGCTGAAAATCCATGATTAATCCATTCATAGGCTTGCAAGGTTTGATGGTCTCAAAAGCTACCGGAAAAAGGACATTAAATCAAGCTGGACGAGTTAGCCCACCTTCGCAATTTCGGCCAATGTCAAGTCGATTTCATCATTGGTATTATATAAAGAGACGCCAAGCCGGGTCACGCCTCCTTTTTCCAACAGCCCCAACGCCTCGATCGCGCGGATTGCATAAAAATGGCCGTCCCATGCGCAAATATTTTTCTTTGCCAGTTGGTCGCAGACTTGCCTTGGTGTTTTTCCTTCCATGGTGAATGATAGTGTAGGGGTTCGGGAGGTCGATGAAAAATCCTGGCCAATCAGCGTAAGTCCGGGTACCCCTTTTAATCCGCTATAAAGTCTACTTGCCAGTTTGTATTCGTGCGCACTGATTGCCTGATAAGCATTGCACAATTGTTCGCGCATCGTGGATCCGGTACCCAGGCTCGCGAGGAAATCCACGGCGGCACCGACCCCGGCAATGGCGGCGTGATTGAGTGTGCCGGTTTCGATAGATCCTGGTGCTATCTGAGGGGCAGTCCGGAGTCGGTCAGTGGGAAGCCTGTCCAGCAATCCCGGCTTGCTATATAAGATACCGACATGAGGTCCATAAAATTTATACGCGGAACACAGCAGAAAATCGCAGCCGATGGCCTGGACGTTAATAGCAAAGTGCGGTGCATAATGGACCGCGTCCAGCAAAAGCCATGCATTGTGTTTGTATGCAAGCTCCCTCACTAACTTAAAATTATTCACAGTACCAATGCAGTTGGATGACATCCCCATGCAAACCAGCCGTGTATTCTCATTCATTTTGTCCGCGAAATCATCATAGTCCAGGACCCCGCTGGATCGGAGAATCACTTCCTTTACTTTGATCCCAAACTCCCTAAGACTGAGCCAGGGGCCCCGATTTGCCTCATGGTCCAGTTGGGTTATCAACACCTCATCTCCCGGCCTGAAAATTCTCGCCATCGCCCGAGCGAGCGCAAAATTAAGGGTGGTGGTATTTTGGCCTATTGAAATTGTTTCTGTTCCTTCTGCTCCAAGGAATGCCGCCATGCATTCACGCATTCGTTCAATGACGGTGTCGGTTTCCTGCGTTGTAATAAATGCTCCGTGTGAATTCGCATTGGAATTCTGATAGTACCCCGCGATGGCATCAATCACAGATTGGGGAACCTGTGTACCGGCCGGCCCATCCAGGAATACCATGGGTAAGTTGTTATGTCTTCGCCGGAGAGAAGGAAATTGTTTCCTTATGGATACAACGTCAAGGGCGGGGTTTGTCATATATTTATTATTTGCACAATGCTGGGGAAATAATGCAATCTGAATTTGATCTTATAAACACGCCTATTCGCCACTCCTGTAACCCACTTGCCTGCAATTTATAAATCTTTATACATTGTGCGCTTGAGTACCTTACCTGTAAACCAAATCCTGAACCTGAATGAACAATCATTATCGTAGCTTTTTGCAAAAGGATTTACTCCGGGCACTGATCCTGATACTCTTGTGGCCCGCGGCGCTCTTCGCGCAAGATGAAAAAGAACTGGCCCCCGTTACGCGCACCTATGCCATTACCAACGTCAATATTATCCAGGCACCCGGCCGAAGGATTGAGATGGCCACGCTGGTTGTTAAAGACGGCCTTATTGTATCGGCAGGGAAGGGCGTTGTCATACCACCCGGCGCTGTTGTGATCAAAGCCGATTCCATGTATGTCTACGCGGGCTTTATCGATGGGCTCTCGCATACCGGCGTGACAAAACCAAAAGACGAAAACAAAGACAAAGTTAAGGACCCGGGAAATCCCGCACCCGACCGCGCGGGAATCAACCCACAGCTCGACGTAAGGAATTTTTTGATTCCGGCAGATAAGTCTGTCGAGGAGTTGCGCAACATCGGTTTTGCAGTGGCCCAGGTGGTCCCCTTTGGCAACCTTCTTTCAGGACAAGCTTCCATTGTATTGCTTGGTGGGAAATCTTCCGATGATATGGTGCTCTCCGCCAGGACGGCTTTGTACTCTGAATTGAGCGGAGCCGGTAATGTTTATCCGTCAACTATTTTGGGCGTGATGGCCAAGTGGCGCGAGTTATATCGGCAGGCTGCCTTGGCAAAATCGTATGAGGCCTTGTATGCCTCAAATCGCTCCGGTTTGGCCCGTCCGTCCGAAGACAGGATACTTCAGGCATTTTATCCGGTGATCGATCAAAAGACTCCCGTTCTATTCAGGGCTGAGAAGATCCTCGATGTGCAGCGCGTTTTCGCGCTAAAATCAGATTTGAACTTTCCCCTGATCCTTGCCGATGTCAAAGAGGGATGGCCCATCATCAACAAAATAAAAGCGTCCGGCGTAAGGGTATTCTTATCCATTGACCTTCCGGAGGAAAAGAAAAAAGAAGATAAGAAGGAAGTAAAGAAGAACGAGAAATCCAGGAAAGATTCAACAGGTGTAGCAGCGAAGCCCAAAACGGTCGCCGATTTGGAAAAGGAAGCGCTGGAAAAAAGACGGGACGAAGCCATTGCCAATTACACTGCGCAAGCTGCTCATTTCCAAAATGCAGGAGTCCCATTTGGCTTTTCCACCATGAGCGCAAAATCCAAGGATATTCAGGCGAACCTGCGAAGAATGATTGCCGCCGGGTTGAGCGAGGACGCTGCACTGGCCGCGCTGACGACCGCACCGGCGCAGTTGCTTGGATTGTCCGATCGGCTGGGAACCATTGATAACGGAAAGATGGCCAACCTGGTGATCAGCGACAAACCCTATTTCAACGAAAAAGCAAAGGTCCGGTTTGTGTTTGTTGATGGCATGCTGTACACGGTTGAAATAAAGGAATCCAAAAAATCAGACGGTGGTACCAAGGCAATCGCAAGCGGGACATGGTCTTATGCAGCGGAGACATCGCAGGGGACGAACTCCGGCAAGGTGGTGATCAAGGACGAAAATGGAAGTTATTCCGGAACGATCACCAGCAGTTTTTCCCCCGATAAGGAACGTCCTCTGGCCACGATTTCGTTGGATGGCAACAATTTGACTTTTTCTTATGCCATCGATGCTGGGGGTAATAAAGTCAATGTTGAAGTGACGGTAACGATCGATGGCGACACGTTTGAGGGGACGATGACGGCGGGTCAGTTTGGCAGTTTCCCGATCAAGGCGACGAAAGATCCAAGGAGATAAAATGTTTCCCTGTACGATGGGATTTTCATGAATAAAACATTTAGAATAAATATGAAAAAAATTATACTTATGATAGCCGGCGGTTTTTTCTTCTGGGGTGTGCATGCACAACCAGAGAGGGGAAATCTGCTGATCAAAAATGGCACGGTGCTGACGGTTACCCGAGGCACACTGGAGAACTCGGATGTGCTCGTGAAAGACGGTAAGATCAGCCAGGTGGGAAAGGGCATTTCGGCTCCCGCGGGGGTGAAGGTCATTGATGCCACGGGCCTGTTTGTCATGCCGGGCATTATCGACGCCCACTCGCACATTGCCCTGGATGCGATCAACGAGGGGACGAACGCCATCACACCGGAAGTGTGGACAGGGGATGTGATCAATCCTTTTCAGATGAGCATCTATCGCGCGCTGGCAGGAGGATGTACCACTTCCCACGCCTTGCACGGTTCCGCCAACTCCATTGGAGGTCAATCGCAAACGATCAAGCACCGCTTCGGAACCTTCGATGCCGAGGTGATGAAAATGGAAGGCGCCCCACGGACCATCAAATTTGCCCTGGGCGAAAATCCGACGGGTCATGGAAGACGCGACGGGCTCCAGCCCCAAACCCGCATGGGTGTTGAGTTTGTTATCCGTCAAGCCTTTTCAGAAGCAAAAGAATACATGGAGGCGTGGGACAACTACAACAAAAGCAAATTGGTCAAAGGTTTTCGTGGAGCTCCTCCCGCTTACAGTCTGCGTCTCGAAGCATTGGCCGATTTGCTGAAAGGGAAGATCATTTTACATTGCCACAGCTACCGGGCAGATGAGATCAATATGCTGTTGAAAGTGTGCAAGGATTTTGGAATCAAGAGAGTTGTGTTTCAACATGTCAACGAAGGATTTAAAGTGGCGCCCGAGCTGGCGGCGGCTGGAGCAATGGCCTCCGTATTTTCCGACTGGTGGGCCTATAAGCTGGAAGTGTACTATTCTACCGCCTATAACGCGGCCATTCTCGTACGGAATGGCGTGGTGACTTCCATCAATTCCGACTCACCCGATTTGATCCGTCATTTGTATCATGAAGCCGCCAAGACCCAGAAGTACGGTGGCCTGAGTGATGACGAGGCGCTTTCTTTGATTACGATCAACCCAGCCAAACAACTTGGCGTCGAAAACAGGATTGGATCCATCGAGGTTGGAAAAGATGCTGACTTCGCGATTTTTAAAAACCACCCGCTCTCGATATATGGAGTACCTCAGTATTCGATTGTCGATGGGATCGTCCGGTTCGACCGTGAAAAAGATCCGGCCGATATGCGTTTAATGCCTGATCCAAAGGAGACCGGAGAAGTTACTTTGCATCAATGGGACTACCTGTATGACAACTGCATGCAGGATGCAGAATTTTTGTTTGACACGACCCTTTCCGGACAGGATAAATAAAAGAGACTAACCAATGAAAAAGAGATCTCAACTATTTGCGGGAATAATTACTTCACTGTTGATCGGTGCTATCCTTCATGCTGATGCGCAGACCCCGAAAGCAAAAACCGGAACATTTGCACTGACCAACGCTACCATTGAAACGATCACCAATGGCACTCTCAATGCCGCCACATTGATCATTCGCAATGGCAAAATTGAGGCGGTGGGCACGAATGTAACCGTGCCTCAAGACGCCGAAGTCATTAATTGCACCGGGTTGCGGATTTATCCGGGCATGATCGATAGTGGTACGCGATTGGGTCTCGTAGAAATCGGACAAATCCCGCAAGCTTCTGATGAAAGCGAAAAGGGGGAGGTGAATCCACATATGAAAGCGCTCACTGCAATCAACCCGAATTCAGCAATTATTCCAGTAACACGGGTCAGCGGTGTGACGACCGTAATCACATCGCCCAATGGCGGATTGCTCCCTGGTACGGCCGCCCTGATCAATTTGTTTGGCTATACGCCCGACCAGATGTTTGCTGGCTTTGAAGGAGTGGTTGTCAACTTTCCCAACACCGGACGCAGAGGATTCTTCGATCGCAGAACAGAGGAAGAAATAAAAAAGGCCTCTGAAAGGGCGTTGAAGCAACTGGATGACGCATGGGATAAAGCCGTTCAGTATCACCAGCTTGATTCTGCATCAGCGGGAAAAGGAGTACAATATTATCCCGAGATGCAGGCGATGTTGCCGGTGGTGCGCGGAAGCCAGCCATTGATGATTGAGGTCAATGCCCAAAAAGACATTGAGGCGGCGCTAAAGTGGGTGAAAGAAAAGAAAGTAAAGAAAGTGATTTTCATGGGCGTGGCTGAAGGCTGGCGGGTAGCCGATGAAATTGCCAAGGCAGGCATTCCGGTTATTGTCGGTCCTGTGATAGCGATCCCGACCCGTGACTACGATCGCTATGATCAGGCTTATGCCAATGCAGGGATGATGAAAAGAGCAGGCGTTAAAGTTGCCATTCGATCACATGAAGACGGAAATGGCAACTACCGCAACCTGCCGCACCATGCCGGTTTTGCCGTGGCTTATGGAATGAATAAGGAGGACGCATTGAAAGCGATTACCATTGTGCCGGCTGAAATCTTTGGTGTGAGTAATAAACTCGGTTCAATTGAAACAGGTAAGAATGCGACGTTGTTTATTTGCAATGGCGATCCGTTCGAGACCAAGACCGAGGTTAGCCAGGTTTTCATCGATGGATGGAAAATCCCCATGGTGAGTCGCCAATCGCAATTGTATGATGAGTTCCTGAAACGTGAACCCGGGTTAAGTAAAAACTAGCCTTGGTCCCAGGAAACAGGATTTCATTCATCGTTTCGATGCAACTTTTTAAATATTATTAACATCCTCAACACAACGAGTGGCTTGCCACATCGTACTTTACCTTAGTTTAACCCCTTTCCCATGCTCAAGAATCTGTTCAAAATCTCCTTTCGCAGTCTGCTCAAGGACAAGGCTTACAGTGCGATCAATGTGCTGGGTCTCACCATTGGCATCACGTGCAGTCTCTTTTTGCTGATGTACATTCTTGATGAGTTGAGTTTTGACCGGTATCATAAAAAGGCGGATAACATTTATCGCGTCGTTTCCAACATCAAGGAAACAGACAATGAATTTACCTGGGCGGTGGCTCAAGTTCCGTTGGGAATGGAACTTCGTGACAATTACCCGGAAGTAAAAAACGTCGTACGGTTTTTTGGGCTGGATCGGGAGCTTTACAAAAATGGCGAC
>JBGPGZ010000062.1:0-13522 GCA_041484175.1 Cyclobacteriaceae bacterium
GTAACGTAAAAGTTATCAGGCGCTATTTTGCGTTCAATATAATAGGGGGCAACAATGCCAATGGAGGGCCCGAAGGCTGTGACAATTTTGATCTCGACGCCTTGTTGTGGGGCCTTTTTGAATAAGATCAGATCGCGGCCGTACTGGAAGCGCAAGGCGTAGAGGTAATTGCTCTTACCAAAAATGAAAGGATTGCCAGTCGCTTGTGCATTCCGCCTTACTTCCTGCGGGTGTTTCACATTCATGATTTCGAGGCCGTAAGACTCCAGCAGATTGTCATTCAGCTTGCGAGCCTTTTTGAAGGTAAAACCCCCAATCAGGCCACCCGACGTATTTTTGTTGATGCCCCAGGTGAATTCCGATGTATAATCGTAACTATCCTTTGTTTGCGCCAGGGCTGAAAAAGTCAACCATGGTAATATCCAAAAAATCAAGGTTATTTTAACCAATTGTCTCATTTTGAGCGATTCTTCCAATAAATTTAGACTTTAATTCAACAACGCAATGTAAACGAATAAGGTTTATATCTATGACCATCATAACAGCCCGCTATTCAGGTTCCCTTCGTACCCAGGCCACTCACCTTCAATCCGGCAACAGCATCATGACGGATGCTCCCCTTGATAATAATGGCCGGGGAGAGGCTTTTAGCCCTACTGATTTGGTGTGTTCCGCCCTCAGTAGTTGCATGATGACCATCATGGGTATTCTGGCACAGCGCGAAGGGATCGAATTAACGGGTTTGACTTCCGAGGTGGTCAAGATCATGGATAACAATCCCCGGAAGATCAAAGAAATTCAAATCATTTTCGCGCATCCTGACTTGGTAGCCACCGAAGCACAAAAAGAAAAACTCAAGCGGGCAGCCTTGACATGTCCTGTGGCATTAAGCTTGTCAGAAAACGTACGTCAAACAGTTCAATTTAATTTCTAAAAGCCAAATTCGATCTAATCGTATAGTGCTTTCCAAAGGTCCTTTTCCTTTCTGTCGTACCGAGGCCTGTGCTCCTTCACTTTTACAATCTCCGGTTGTCCGTCATTCTTTTTAAATAATTTTGCCCAGAATAATTTCAAATTCATCAAAATGGTCCTGTCTTCTTTCACGTTATCACGGGAGCCATGGGCAAACTGAGCATCCGGATGAAGCCGCCGGTCATTGTATTTTTTCATTTTCATGTTGCCCTGGTAATTATTGATGCGTGCGTATGCCTTTCCCGGTGTAAACACTTTCAAAGCTTCATCATCACTACTGGGATTGTGACGAATGCTTTTAGAGAGTCTTGTGCGACCTGAGAATTCAACTACGCGTGATAATCCCTTCGCGGGCTTGATGCCTTTTAATGCATCTGCACTACTATTTGGATTGCGCTTATAGCTCCAATACATTTTCATGGCATGGTCATATTCACTGGCTTTCACGGTTCCTTGTTTTGGCCCAATTCCAGGGAGCGCACCATCGGCTGCCGTGGGTTTCTTTCTGTATTTTTTTTCTTTGTTTTTCACCTGCAGATCGGCGACCAAATACATATTTGGATCAGGCTTCTGCTTTTTTAATGATTCCTTCGCAGCGTTTGGATTTTGAATGTAGTCCCTTTTGAATCTGGGCAGACGTATTTTTCCGGAATAGTTCGCCGCCTTGTTTTCAATCAGGCCGGGTGAAGGTGTATTGATGGGCCTGCCTTTATTATTAAAAACTACTCCGCTGATGCTACCGCCTCCCTTTTCCGGTTTCTTTGCTTTAAGGTTTCCCGTAAATCGGGACGCCCGGTCAAACCCAGGTGCCCCACCCTTCGCATTCAGGGGTCGTCCATTATTGTTGAAAACTTTTCCACTGACACTTCCTCCCCCTTTGGCGGGCTTTCGCGTCTTGATCGTGCCGGAGAATCTCACCGCCTTGGCTGTATAGCGTCCTGGAACCTGGCTCTCAATGGGTCGCCCATTGTTGTTGAAGAGTTTTCCGCTGATGCTGCCTCCACCCCGCACAGGTTTCCTGGCCTTGATATCACCAGCGTAGCCAAAGCCTTGCCTTCCATAGCCGGGTGCAAGTTCATTTCTTCTGAAATTCCCCCGGAAACGTGCGCCGCGGTCAAATCCAGGAGCCCCTGCTTTCACATCAAGAGGGCGACGATTGTTGTTCCAAACCCTACCGCTTACACTGCCTCCACCCTTCAGCGGGCGTTTTGCTTTGATATCTCCCGAGTAGCCAATGCCTTGTTTACCAAATCCTGGAGAGGACAACTCCCCTTTTCTGAAATTTCCCTGAAACCGCGCAGAGCGGTTGGACCACATTCTTCCAAACCGTACCTCGATGGGGTTATGATTATTATTCCACGGCTTACTCCGGGTCGCGCTTCCGCCACCTTTAAAAGGTCGCTCACCACGAAGTCTTCTCAAAGTCTTGGCAATTGCACCGACACCAATTCCCGGGGCCTTGGGGGGCAAGGGCTTATTGTGACCCCTTCCTCTCTTGGGCGTGCCCAGGTGTCCTTTTAATTCCCAAACGCCTGAGGTTTCAGACTTCTTTCTTGATCTTATCCGGAGTTTATGACCCGACACATCGCCTAGCCAGGGACGCTCTCCGCGTTTTGAGGCAGAAACAAATCCACCGGTCACCCTGCCTGAATTGGCGCGATCTCGCCCGGGCCGGCGCCTAAACAATCTGAGTGTGTCGGTTGTGCCCACCCCCCCGGGAGTAGATTGAAAATTGAGTTTTCGCAGCAGTCTTCCAGCCAGGTCTCTCGTGAGTGGTCTCTCACCTTTTGAAAATTTTCCCCAATAGACATTTTTTCTTCCCCGGGTAACATGTGAACGGGACGCAGAGACTGGACCCCCGGTGCTTTTCCAAGCCCTTTGCCGATTGTTAGGCTTGCGCTTGATCACAGGCTTTCCTGCCGCTGTCCGCGTATACACGCTGGCCCGCTTTCGAAGCGAAGATTGGTTATTGACATAAGGACCCGACTGCGGGTAGACGTTATGACGGGCCCTTTGCGCAGAGACGGATCGAATTCTCAACGGTGAACCGTCACGTGTTCCTTTCCATGCACGCTGGCGCTCACTCGGTGGTTTATTAAAGATGCGACCCCGCGCCTGGGCGGGCCGGTCAATCATTTTTTTTCGTTTGCGATCTTTGTATGGATCGGGTTGCTGATAGATGATGCGGTTGGCCGAAGATTTATTTTTTGTCCTGATCCGCCTTCTTCCGGAAATATCCCGCGTGTTTGGCCGGTCTCCTCCTTTTGACTTGGATTTTATTCTTGGAATGCGAAGAAAAGGTCCGCCCTGATTGGTTGCGGGCTTGTCTCCTTTCGTATTTTGGGCCATGGCCGGGACTGAAAAAAAGAAAACGAGTGCCAGCACCGCAACCATTGTCCAGCCGCGCCGTGCGTAAGTGGTACTATGTCCCCAGTAGGTATTCAAAAATGGTCGCTAAAACAGGCTAAGATAGCAAAAAAAAGACACTGCCATTTGACTCATCGGTGCAGGATAAAAACGAGGGGACCGCCTCTTTATTACTTCCCCGAATCAGTAGGCCAGGAGTTCATTGATCTTGTCTTTCAGCCTGTCTTTTGGTAAGAAATTTTTTTCCAGCGTTGGCGCAAAAGGAATGGCGGTATCCAGGCTTGCAACCCGCATCACAGGGGCATCGAGGTAAGCAAAACAATGCTCGCCGAGCCATGCGGCAATTTCCCCACCAATGCCACCGGTGAGTGTGTCTTCATGAAGGATAAGTACTCGATTGGTTTTCTTCGCCGTTTCAGCGACCGCCTCCTGATCCCATGGAAGTAACGTCCTCAAATCCAAAATGTCTGCTTTAATATCCGGGATGGAATTCATGATTTCTTTTGCCCAATGAACACCCATTCCATAAGTGATGATTGAAATATCGGAACCTTCTGCGACCAGCTTTGCTTTTCCGATCTCCACTGTGTAGTAATCATCCGGTATGAAGTCTTTCGTCGATCGGTATAAGAGCTTGTGCTCAAAGTACAAATAGGGATTCGGGTCTTCAAAGGCGGCTGTCAATAATCCCTTTGCATCATAAGGATTGGACGGGTACACAATTTTTAATCCGGGCGTGTGAAAGAACCACGCCTCATTACTTTGACTGTGAAAAGGACCAGCCGCAGCCCCGGCACCGGTGGGCATTCGCACGACAACATCGGCTGGCTGTCCCCAGCGCCAATGCGTCTTGGCCAGGTTATTTACAATTTGATTAAATCCTTCTGTGACAAAATCGGCAAACTGCATCTCGACCATGGCCTTCATCCCTTTGATAGAAAGACCAAGTCCAGTGCCGATGATCGCCGCTTCGCATAAGGGCGTGTTCCGGACACGGTCCTTGCCGAATTTCTCGACAAAGCCTTCCGTGATCTTAAATACCCCTCCGTACTCGGCAATGTCCTGCCCCATCAATACCAGGTCCGGATATTTTTCCATGCTTTGCCGCAGACCATCACTGATCGCATCAATGAAGCGCTTCTCCGATTTTTTTTCATGATCCGTTGCGACCATCAGCTGGGTAAACGGGGCATAGACATCCGAAAGTTCGCGATTGGTTTCGGCTTCAGGATAGGTCTCTTTGAATGCTTCCTCCAGGCCTGATTCAATTTCTTTTTTAATCCTCTTTCGCTGATTTTCAACAAATTTTTTGTCGATCACGCCTTCTCTCAGCAGGTACGCTTCGTAATTCACCACCGGATCTTTTTTGGCCCATTCTTCCATCAATTTCTTTGGCACATACTTGGTTCCTGAAGCTTCTTCGTGGCCGCGCATGCGAAAGGTGAGACACTCCAATAGAACGGGTCTTGGTTTCTTGCGGAGGCTTTCCGCCAGTGACTTCATGGTATCATAAACTTCCAGGATGTTGTTGCCATCCACTTGCACACCCTCCATGCCATAACCGATTGCTTTGTCAATAAATTGCTTGCATCTGAATTGTTCATTGCTTGGAGTCGACAAGCCATAACCATTATTCTCGATTACAAAAATCACCGGTAACTCCCACACGGCAGCCACGTTGACAGCTTCATGAAAGTCTCCCTGGCTTGTTCCGCCGTCGCCGTTAAATACGACGGTGATCTTTTTTTCCTTCTTTAGTTTTGCGGCTAAAGCGATACCGTCGGCAACGCCGTTTTGCGGTCCGAGATGAGAGATCATCCCTACAATGTGATGTTCGTTTGTGCCAAAATGGAATGAACGATCGCGGCCTTTCGTGTAACCGGGGAGGGTACCTTGCCATTGGGCAAAAAGCCTGGGGAGCGGGAGTTTTCGTCCTGTAAAAACACCCAAGTTGCGATGCATCGGCAGGATGTATTCATCCGGCTCAAGGACCTGCGTAATCCCCACGGAGATTGCCTCCTGACCGATCCCGCTAAACCATTTGCTGATCTTGTTCTGGCGTAAGAGGATCAGCATTTTCTCCTCGATCAGACGGGGAAGGAGCAGTTCAACATAGAGACTTTTGAGGACCTCGTCAGCGTATTTTTTGCGGATAAATTTCATGGAATGGACGCCGTCAAACTGACCGCATTAGTAAAACTAGGCCATTTGCTTGTTGGCCACCAGATCAAGATCCGGTTTTGATTCGTCCGTAATGGCGACCTTATTTCTTTCTTTGCGTAGAATCCGGCCATACAGCGAGACATTCTTATCAAACAAAAACCTAAAAAATAATTTTGTCCAGGACCGGTGATACTTAAGCGAGTCGTAGAAGGAAGGCGCCTGCTTTTTTAACTGGGGCAGCTTATTCCAGGGGATCGATGGAAAGTCATGGTGCTCATTGTGAAAACCGACATTGAAGGCCACCGTATTGAGGGGTCCGTAATAGCTGTATGTTTCCTGGTTTTCGTCCAACGTCAGATAATGCTCTTGTACCCAGCGGGCTCCCAAAGGGTGGAGCCCTACGGAGAAGAAAAAGCTTAGTAATAAAAAGAAAAAAGCCTTTGGTCCGAAAAAAAACCAGATAGCGACATCAAAAGCCAGCTGCACAATGAGGTTGGAAACAATCCATCCATCGATCGGCTTTATTTCTTTAAGGCGGAATGTACGGATGACCTGAAAGACGGGAAACAACAAAAGCCAAAAAGCTTTTCCGAAAAAAGAGTTATTAATGAGTCGGGCTTCCCAGAAATCGGGCAGATCGGCATCCAACTCATGCACACCTTGAAAGGCATGATGCTTGATGTGATATCGGGCAAACGAAATGGCGCTGGGCATCACATGGGGTAAGTTGGCCACAATGGACGCGATATAATTCCAGGATCTCTTTTTAAATAACAAATGATGGGAGCATTCATGGATCATGACAAACAACGCGTGGTTGGCAAACGCCCCTACCAGATAAGCTACCAGCAACACCGCCCACCAGGGAGCTTGCCTCACCAGGAAAGCAAGAAGGACCATCCCGCCTACAAGCCCAAGGATGGCCAAGGCGGTATACGGATTTTTGCCGATCAAATTCCGGACTTCAGGGTGTTGAGACAGAATCGTTCGCGTACGGCTTCGATGCGGCTCGGGTTCTAAAGAATAATGGAAGGATGTTTCGGCCATGCGTTAACCAATGAGGGTGAGTAAAGGGCTAACAAGGTAACAAAATGCTCCCCAAAATACAATCCCGGAATAGGCAGCCGTGTTTTCTTTCTTAATTTTGAACATGATTCCCTTTCAGTCGTTCACCCTGGGCAATGGTCTTCGTGTACTGGTCCATGAAGACACGTCCGTTCAAATTGCCGTGATGAATATTTTGTACGATGTAGGCTCACGCGATGAGCGTCCAGACAAAACAGGCTTCGCCCATCTTTTTGAGCACCTGATGTTCGGCGGCTCAGTGAACATTCCAAATTATGATGAGCCATTGCAAAAAGTAGGAGGAGAGAACAACGCCTTTACGAATACCGACATCACCAATTATTATCTCACGCTGCCCGCCTCCAATGTCGAAACCGGATTTTGGTTGGAAAGTGACCGGATGATGAGTTTGTCTTTCGATCCAAAAGTGCTGGAAGTGCAACGCAAGGTAGTCGTGGAGGAATTCAAACAACGCTACCTCAATCAGCCCTATGGTGATGTCTGGCTCAAATTGAGACCGCTGGCCTATCAGGTGCACCCCTATCAATGGGCCACCATTGGTAAAGAAATTAGTCACATCGAAACTGCCTCCCTGGATGATGTTAAGGAATTTTTCTTTCGTTATTATGTTCCCAATAATGCAATCCTGGTAGTGGCGGGAAACGTTTCGCTAAATCAGGTAAAAGATCTTTCTGAGAAATGGTTTGGCCCTATACCGGCAGGCAGAAAAGCGGAACGGAGCCTTCCACAGGAACCTGCCCAGAAGGCAAGACGCGAAGCGAACGTTTATGCAGATGTGCCTGCCAATGCGTTGTATAAAACATATCACATGCCTGGGCGTTTTCATACTGACTTTTATGCCATTGATCTGATGAACGATATTCTCAGTCGCGGTCATTCGAGCCGGTTCTACGAGCAGTTGGTGAACGAAAAAGAAGTTTTTACTTCGGTTTCTTCCTACACCATGGGAACCATTGATCCCGGCTTGCTGGTTGTGAGCGGCCGGGTCAAAGACGGGATCGCCCCGGAGCACGCCGAAGCAGAGGTAGACGACATTTTGAGAGAAATGGTAGGCGGGGGTGCCGTGGAAGAAGAACTGGAAAAAGTAAAAAATCAGGCGGAGGCTACGCTTGAGTTCGGCGAAGTGGAAGTAATCAACCGGGCGATGAACCTCGCGTTTGCGGAACTATCGGGAGATCCTGGCCTGGTAAACAAAGAAAAAGAGTTGATCCGCTCAGTAACACTAAAAGACATAAAAAGGGTTGCGGAGGAAATTCTGACGGATGAAAATTCAGCCGTGATGTATTATCGGACAAAAAGGAAAATGAATCAAATTTTGGATCAGTGAAAATTCGCGTAGGATTTGGCTTTGATGTCCATCGCCTGGCCGATGGCCGTGACTTGTGGCTTGGTGGTATCAAGATCCCCGCAGGAAAAGGGACTATTGGTCATTCGGACGCGGATGTATTGATCCACGCCATCTGTGATGCACTGCTGGGGGCGGCCAACCTGGGTGACATTGGCTTTCATTATTCCAACAAGGATCCCCGCTGGAGCGGAATGGATAGCAAGTTCTTTCTTAGAGATGTCTCCAGGATGCTTTCCGAAAAGGGTTGGAAGATTGAAAACATTGACTGCACACTTGCTCTGGAAAAGCCGGCAATCAACCCTCATATTCCCGAAATGAAAAAAATCCTGGCCCCATTGATGAATATTCCGGAGGAGGATATTTCTATTAAAGCAACCACCGGCGAAACGATAGGGTATGTGGGACGGGAAGAGGGCGTCAATGCATACGCGGTTGCGCTGATTTCAAAAGCGAATGCCTGAAATTGAGATCATCACGACTTCAGACGGCTCTCACTCCCTTCGCAACAAGGAGCTTAATGAAACTTATCATTCCATCCACGGCGCCATTCAGGAATCCGTTCATGTTTATATCAACAATGGCTTGCTTTTTTTTGAGCATCAGAATCATCCGGCCTCCGTCAGCATTCTTGAAATTGGATTTGGGACCGGACTGAACGCCCTCCTTTCGGTGCAGCACGCATTGCATTCAGATATGCAAATTCACTACACCTCTTTGGAAGCGTATCCTGTCGATGAGGAGACCGCCATTCAACTAAACTATCCGGCGGCGTTGAATTTTGAGAAGGCAGAATCGGCTTTTCAAAGACTTCATACGGCTAGTTGGACTGCAGAAGAGTCGGTTTTGAGTAATTTTATTTTAAGAAAATACCTGGTAAAGTTTCAGGAGGCAACCCTCGGTGTCAACAGGTTTGATGTCGTATACTTTGACGCGTTTGCTCCCGCCAAGCAGCCCGAGATGTGGGAGATTTCTTTGCTTCACAAGGTTGAGCAATCCATGAGACCGGGGGGCGTTTTTGTAACGTATTGTGCCAAAGGGCAACTCAAACGCGACCTGAAGATGTTGGGGTTTCAGGTAGAGACCCTGCCCGGCCCTCCAGGTAAGAAAGAAATGGTGCGAGGCCTCAAAAACTGATGTCAAAACGCAAAATCCTTCTATTTTTGCTGATCTAAAACGCAACGAGTGGCCACATTGGTTAAAATTGGAATGGTGCAGATGAGCTGCTCCCAAAATCGGGAGGAGAACATAAAGAAGGCGATCGCGAAAATTCGTCAAGCAGCTGCCCAGGGCGCTCAGATTGTATGTCTCCAGGAATTGTTTGCTTCCCTTTATTTCTGTGATGTAGAAGACTATGAGAATTTTAAACTGGCCGAACCGGTTCCTGGCCCCGCCACCGAGGCGCTGTCTGGCATAGCCCAGGAGCTGGGAGTCGTTATCATCGCCTCGCTATTTGAAAAACGCACCAACGGAATTTATCACAACACCACCGCGGTACTTGACGCGGATGGAAACTATCTTGGCAAATACCGCAAAATGCATATCCCCGATGATCCCGCTTACTATGAAAAGTTCTATTTCACGCCGGGCGACCTTGGCTATAAAGTATTCAAAACAAAATTTGCGCAGGTTGGTGTGTTGATTTGTTGGGACCAGTGGTATCCGGAGGCCGCCCGCATTACGGCCTTGATGGGAGCAGAAATATTGTTTTACCCTACTGCCATTGGCTGGGCCACATCGCAAAACGAAGCAACTAATTTGGAACAATTCAACGCCTGGCAAACAATTCAGCGGAGCCATGCCGTGGCCAACGGTGTACACGTGGTGAGTGTAAACCGCGTTGGGTTGGAACAAAACAAGGCCATGAAGTTCTGGGGAGGGTCCTTTATCTCGAATCCTTTTGGCTCTATTATTTATCAAGCCTCTCATGACAAGGAGGAGGTCAACGTGACCGAAGTCGATCTGAGCAAAACCGAAAACTACCGGACTCACTGGCCCTTTCTGCGCGACCGCAGAATTGATTCCTATCAGCCCATCACAAAACGATTTATTGATGAGTAGATTCCTGGTTCAACATTCCTTGAAGCCTTGAACGATCGAACGCCAAAGGAGCTTGGCTATTACTTTCCAGCCGAGTTTGAAGTACATGCAGCAACGTGGTTAAGCTGGCCTCACAAGGAAGCATCCTGGCCGGGTAAGATGGGGACCATCTTTCCGGTATACTGCGATTTCATCAAGAAAGTTGCCGAAGGGGAAAAGGTTAACATTAATATCGTTGACGAGGCGATGAAAATCAAAGCAGTGTCCCTTCTTGAGATTGCCGGTGCCGACTTGACAAACATACAGTTCTTCTTTCACCCGACGAATGACGCCTGGTGCCGCGATCACGGTCCGGCATTTCTGGTAAATCCAGCCGCGCAACAGAAAAAGATTATCGTTAAGTGGAACTATAATGCGTGGGGTGAGAAGTACCCTCCTCACGATCTTGACAATCAAATCCCTTTTTTGATCGGAAAGCATTGTGATTTGCCTGTAATCTCTGCGGGAATTGTCATGGAAGGAGGATCGGTTGATTTTAACGGGAAAGGAACGGTGCTTACCACAACGTCGTGTTTACTGAACCCCAACCGAAATCCGCAGTTAAGTCAAAAGCAAATTGAGGAGCGTTTGTGTCAATATTATGGAGTGAATCATATTCTTTGGCTCGGCGATGGAATCGCGGGAGATGACACCGATGGTCATATTGATGACATCACTCGCTTTGTAAATGCCGATACGGTTGTCACCGTAGTGGAAGAAAACAAGAGAGATGATAACTACGAGCCCCTTCGGGAGAATGTGAAGCGATTAAAGGCCAGTCGTCTTGAAAATGGAAGACCATTGAATATTGTGGAATTGCCCATGCCTGCCCCTGTCATCTATGAAGGTCAGCGCCTGCCCGCCTCCTACGCTAATTTTTACATCGCAAATAAATATGTCGTCGCCCCGACTTATCGCGACCGGCAAGATGATAAAGCACTAACCCTCCTGCAGCAATGCTTTCCGAACCGCCGCGTAATCGGTCTGGATTCCGGGGATATTATTTGGGGGCTTGGATCATTCCATTGCCTTAGTCAGCAGGAGCCGGAGGTTTAGTTTCGGGTTTCGGGTTTTGGGTTTCGGGTCTCAGGTCTCAAGTTTCAGGGCTCAGTCCAAGGATTCAGGACTCAAAACTCAAGATTCAAGACGCTGGACTCAAGACTCAAGATTCAGGCTAGGACACAAGACTCAGGACTCAAGCTAGGACACGTATCTAAAAAGAATGGTAATGTGATGGCGTAATACAGCCATTCAATTGAATGTCGCGTGAAGTGATATCATCGATCGTTTCGACCGGTTCAAAAAAGGTGATCCCTATTTTGTTGCAACCTGGCCTGCACTGTGAAAGCAGGCTGTCGTAGTAACCTTTCCCATATCCTACACGGTGCCCGGTTTTATCGACGGCAAGGAGGGGAACCAGGACCATGTCAATTTCTTCAACCGGCGTGAGGATGCCTTGTTTCGGTTCCCAAATCCCCCACGGGTTTTTTGAAAGTTGATCAAGACCCACGAAATAAAAGTTATCAAGGTGCTGGATTGTTGGATTCATTTTAGGAAGGGAGATTCTTATGTTTGGGAATTCGCGCCTGATGCGATCTACCATGAGCCAGGTATCAGGTTCCCTTTTTTCTTCGATCGGTAAGAAAGTGTGAAGGACCTTGATAAAAGAAAGATCAACCCGGGAGAAAAAATTTTCGCACAGTCGTCGGCTCAGATCAAGATATTCTGCTTCGCCAAGGGCCTGTCGCTTTTTCAAAAACCATTTCCGCAGCTCATTCTTTGTCACAATAACTCAGCAGGTTAAATTGAAAATCAAACGGATCAAAAGTACGAATAAGTTGCAGGATGAAATCGGGATCTTGTTGGTAGAACCTGAGGAAGTTGTCGGTGCGTTCCTGCAAGCTCCCATTTGGGAAAAGCAAGTCTTTAAGCGTTTCAATCTGCCTCAATTTGTCAGCATGAAGGCGCTTCTCCGCTCTCACCAATTTCCTTTCAATTTTTTCGAGGCTGTTCATGACGCGTTTTGCTGCAGCGCCAACCACCGGATCCAGGGTCTTGTCAACCCTGGAGGTCTTTAGACTTATCTCGTTGAAAATCTCATTTATGCGGTTAATGGATTGACCTAATGTCAGGTCGTTATGTGAATTTTTAATGACCCAGTGATTGAATAGATAATTCTTTTCTTCAAAAAGGTCTTTTCCTTCAAGTCCTGTTTTTTCGAACTTTCTTCTCATGGGGGCATCCATCACCAGCGCAAAATTGCGTGGCATCAATATCGGAAAGGGTACCTGGTAATGATCAAACAGGCTTCGAAGTTGCAGCCAGTACACTATTTCTGCCGGTCCGCCTACATACGCCAAATTGGGAAGTATCATTTCCTGGTATACCGGACGGAGAATTACATTGGGACTGAATTTCTCGGGTTCCTCACGGATCATTGTCAAAAGCTGGTCATAAGAAAAGCGGAGTGAAGAATCAACGACACAAAAACCATCCTCTGTTTTTTCAATCCGGTTTCTAATTCCTTTACTCAAGTAAAATAAATTAACATCCCTTGCGTTCACCTGGGCTTGATGGCCCTGTTCTTTCAGCTTTGCATTGCATTCTTCCACCAATCGTTTGGCAACCTGATTCGACAAGTCATCCTGAATCACCCCCTTCAACAGGTTTTTGAAGGAGCGATCATCGCCATCAATCACCACCAACCCGTTGGGGCCAAACAATTCATTGACATAGTACCTCACAGCATCACTGAGTGTGCTGTGGTTCAGATACGCTTCCTTGAAGATCTTCATATCACCAGGGACTTCGCTGATAAGGCCTGCCAATCCTTTGGGGTCAAATCTTCCGACGGCGCCCTGTTGATCGGTTTGCCAGGCATACTTTTTTCCGTACAGGTTAAAGTAACTGATCTCCGCAAAATCGTGGTCTTCTGACGCCAGCCAGTAAACGGGCACAAAATTATAATCCGGGTATTTCTGCTTGAGTTGATTGCAGGTGTTGATGACCGTGACAATTTTATAGATAAAGTACAATGGTCCGGTGAAGATGTTCAGTTGGTGGCCCGTGGTGACCGTGAAGGTGTTTTCGGAAGCCAACGATAGGATGTTACTTTTTACCAGGTTGGTCGTGCGAAAATCCTTGTATTGCTTTTGTAAACCGGTTACCAGAATCTGGCGATGGCTTTTGGGGAATGATGATTTTTCTTTGAGCTGCCCGCTGAAATTTTGTAATTGGGGGAACCGGTGGTAGAAAGGTTTCAGCGAATCATTTTGGTGGATGTAGTCAAGAAAAAAAGAAGAGAAGGAATGCGTGTCAGCGAATGATACTTTTTCTACAAGCATGATTAACAACAGCTAAAATGGTTCCATTTTCCCGAAATCATAACCCGAATAACGACTTTTTTAAGAATAAGGTTTGAGAAACTTTGTCTATATAACAGGATCAGCCATCAAATCAAACTCTGTTGCGCCTGTTATACGGGCATTCACAAAATCTCCGATGCGCAGA
>JBGPGZ010000063.1:0-13398 GCA_041484175.1 Cyclobacteriaceae bacterium
ATGCCATTGAAGTTCTTTATCTTTTGCAACGTTACACAATGCAATGATTTTTTTCTTGTGTCTTGTCAGGTATTGTGGGTGCCTGATCGTGATTTTTTCGATGGCATCGGCTGCTCGCATCACGACAAGGCGATCCTTAGAATACAGGAATCTAAGAAGCTCGTCAAAGTCGTGCTGGTTCCTGATCTTCCGGGCGATCGAATTGTTTTTGCCGATGGACCGGAGGTCGCCGCCAGACAATAATTTCTCAAAACCAGTCATTCATTCTTACCTTTCTTTCCTATTGAATTTCTACCAATATGACGGACAAATTTGTTGCAGAAAATGACTTTCGTCAAAGGCTGACGGGTCCCTCAAGACCTGACTGGGTTTCCTTTTAAGCGTGATCGGGTACCGAGCCTCTCTTTTGGGCAAAATCGCCGCGGGATCAAGTCCGGCAATATGATAAAGATCATTTATTTTCAGATATTTTAATTGTATCTCGAAAGCAAATACAATCAGTCATGATTCGAAATTATCTGCTCGCTACCCTGCGGATTCTTGCAAGAGAAAGACTGTACACGATCATCAATTCAATTGGGCTTGCCATCGCTTTAGCAACCTGCTTCCTTATCTATTCGTGGGTGCGCTTCGAAACCAGTTACGACACTTACTTCCCGGACAGTAATAGAATTTACCGGATTGTCACAAGATGGGATGAATCTGCGGAACAAGGCACCGCCACGACTTATCCCATGGTCAGGACAAGGGTACTCTCCCAGTTTCCGGAGGTGGAGGAAAGTGGGCGTCTCTTTGACCAGGGCTTCTTAGGCAGTAAGACAAGAATCTCCTACCAGGACAAAGTCTTTACAAACAACAAATTCTTCTATGGTGACCCTGCGATCTTAAAGATATTCCCTTTTAGAACAAACAAAGGAAATGGGACCACTGCCCTGGACAAACCAAATGCAGTTGTTCTTACTCAGGAAACTGCCGAGAGGTTCTTCGGCCATGACGATCCGATCGGAAAGACGATTATCGTCGGCACCGATAAGGAATTTGAAGTTACCGGTGTAATGGAGAATATCCCTCCCAATATGCATTTTCATTTCGATCTGCTGGCGTCCATGCAATCGCATCCATGGATCAAGAGAGCCGAGAACAACGTTTGGAGCGGGGTGGTATTTCACACCTACGTAATGCTTAAGAAAGGATCTTCGCCGGAAGAACTCGAAAGTAAAATAGCCAACCTGCTTGATCATTTTCCCAGCGATCCACAGCAATTCGGGAAAAATATTGATTTGCGATTGCAGCCCATAAGGGACATACACCTGAAGTCGGATATGAGGTTTGAACTGGAAGCAAATGGAAACATCACCTATGTCTATTTGTTTGTAACCATCGCGATGTTGATTTTGGTAGTTGCCATCATCAATTATACAAATCTCGCCACCGCGCGTCACACCCAGCGCTTCAAGGAGGTCGCTGTGCGCAAAGTATTGGGTGCTTCGCGCAGACAATTGATAACCCAGTTCATAACGGAGTCCCTCCTGATCACCATGCTTGCATGCATCCTGGCAGTTTTCCTTGTTGGGACGGCCCGTCCGCTTCTTCAAATCATTTCCGGGCAAGAATATTGGTCGTCCAGCCTTCTGCAGCCATCGATCATTGTGGCGGTTATTGCCGTCACTTTGTCCATCGGGCTCCTGACGGGATTGTTCCCTGCCCTTGCACTTTCAGGCTTTAAGCCTGTACGCCTTTTCAAGGCAAATGTTGGTTCATTTCCAAAAGGTATCACGGTTCGAAAGGCCCTTATCGTTTCCCAATTCACCGTTTCAATAGCGCTCACTATTTGCACGGCGATCACCTACAGACAAGTTAGGTATCTCCAGGAAGCCAAACTTGGTTATGACCTTGAACAGACACTCGTGCTAAATATCGGGTTCAAGGAGATCCACGATCAGTATGCGGTTTTGAAATCTCAACTTATGACCAACAGTTCCATTATCGGCTCAACTGCCGCTTCTCAACTCCCAACGGACATCCAGACGGCTGAAAATATCGATATAACGAAATCCCAAACACTGGGTGTCCATTGTGTGTCAGTGGATCCTGATTTCTTCAAGGTAATGGGGATCAAGATTCGTCAGGGTGAACCGCTTATTTCATCCATCCAGGCAAGCGACTCGCTTAATCATTTTGTTTTGAACGAAAGCACTTTGAAATCAATAGGCTGGAAGGAAGATGATGCCTTGAATAAGCTGATCAGCATACGCCATGGTAACCAACATCCGGGACCGGTGGTGGGCATCGTGGACGATTTCCATTTCCAGTCGCTGCATCATGCCATTGGTCCCCTGGTGCTTGAATTTAGTCCTGAAGACTACCAATATTTACTCATCAGGGTCAAGGGCGACAACATGAGCGAAACCTTGAACTTCATTTCCAAAAAATGGAAGGAAATCGCGGGCGGCATTCCGTTTGACTATATGTTTCTGGATCATGAGTATGACAACTTATATAAGAGCGAAAAACGGAGTGGCACTCTTTTCATCGTGTTTTCAATCGTGGCTTTGCTTATCTCTTTGCTGGGATTGTTCGGGTTATCCTCATTTGCAGTGGAAAGGCGCACAAAGGAAATTGGACTGCGGAAAATATTAGGAGCCGATATGGGTAACATACTGTTCCTGATATCAAAAGACTTCTTACTCCTCTTGACCATTTCATTTTGCCTCGCTATTCCGATAGGCTATTATTTTCTGGATACCTGGTTGTCAAACTTTGCTTTCAGGATCAGCATTGGTCCAGGGCTGTTTCTTCTTGCCGGCTTCATCAATGTTGTTTTGGCACTGCTCACGCTCTCGTATCACAGTTTGATGATATCCAAAACAAATCCTGTGGAAACGTTGAGGTATGAGTAGGGTTGTGCTCGATTTGTTCTCAGTACGTATTTGCTCTGACCATTGAAAAGGTCATTCTTACTTTTTTATGAACCGTTGAGTTTGCGTTATGTCATTCTGCCTTGCCTGGAAGATGTGATAACCTGATGAAAGGCTTGTTATATCAATCTCGTCATCATCGATTGACATGGTACGCATAATGAGAGGTCTTCCAAATAAATCCAGAATTCTGACTTCAATAAGCCCATCGTTGTCGAATCCTTGCCAGTCGATTCTCAAACGGTCGTCAGCAGGATTTGGAAATAAACAAGTCATCCTTGGGTGTTCTTTGAAAAAAGGAAAATCATCTTCATTATGATCCTTTTGGAATTTCTTGGTCGGGCGGTACCGGGCGATAAAAATATCAGCAGATCCTTCATCGCTCGTTAGAATAACATGACCATCGTAAGGATCAAAATTCACGGTATTGCCAAACATACCTCCTATATAATACCCGTCCTCTGTCAATGTAGCAGCGATGGACCCGGCCCATCCCGGGCTTCCGATTCCTTTAGCCCAATCAAGGCTTCCGTTAGCCGCAAAGTGGAGGGCAAAAGCATCTGAACCCGCAGTGCGGTTAGCCATCGACAGTCCACCATCAAAATCAACGCTCCCTCCAAAATAACCGCTAAGATAGACTCCCGCACCATCGGCAATCAGCTTCCGCGGTCCGATGTACCCAGTTGTAATCATACTCTTCGCCCAACGATAGCTGCCATCCAAGAGATTATATTTTCCTACAATTCCGCTGCCAAACCCATCCGTACCAATTATTTGTGCACCCGCATCAGGATCGGCATCAATGGTGCCATAGGATTCTCCACAGATAAATAAGTCCTTGCCGTGACTATCGAGACCCCAAATTAGACCATTGCCAACATTCTTAACGTATATGAGATTTCCAGTGGTCAGGTCGTAACGCCCAAAGAACCCGCCGGAACCATCCAGGGAAAAATAATTTGGTGTGGGATCGAAATCACTTCCCGGACCATATGATCCGTTGATGTAAACTCCGGTGGTATTGACCAGTAATCCAAAGGCCGAATCCCAATTATATCCTCCCATAGAACCCGCCCACAAGTAATTTCCTTTTAGTGAATATTTGGCCAGAAATATATCATCAGCTCCCATCGAGGATCGCAATGCCTGACCCCGGCCTGGATCAAAATCGACTGTTCCGGAATAATGCCCTGCGAGATAAATTCCGGTACGATCAACTCCAATCGACGAACTGCTCCACGTGAAGGCATCCACCAGCTTGTGAGCCCATACCAACGACCCATTGCTCAAATCGTACTTGGCAAAAAACCCATCATTTACATATGACTGTCCCTCGTTTGTAAACAGGGTGGTGCCGGCGCCCGGATCAACATCGATGTCGCCGGCGAATTGAGCGGTCATGTATAATCCCTTGGAGTCAGTCGCAAGCGACACTTCGTTATCAAGGGCCGTGCTACCAATAGAACGGGCCCACACAACATTTCCTTTTGGATCAAAGCGAACAAAAAAGATATCGAACTCTCCCTTGCTCGTAAGCGTTTTAGATCCGAAGGAAATCGTTCCATCAAAGTGACCGGCAGCATAGATATTACCTTTATCATCGCTTGTCAGCGTTTGGATCTCCTCGCTTCCCGCACCGCCAAATCGTTTGGCCCAAACATTGGGTGACAACATGGGTGGGTTTGCAAGGGTTGTCACCAAGATAGTTGCTGAATTTCCTGCTGCGCGCACCCGATAATAATATTTTGTTTTTGGCAAAAGGTCTGCAACCGTGCTCCTGATTGTTCCGATATTCGAGGAATAAATCACTTTATCCTCATAACCGCTCACAAAGGATGAAAAAGTCTCCGATGTGGAAACATCGAGGTGATATTCCGTAACACCATTCACATTAGTCCATTCTGCCTCGAAACCCGTATTGCTGACGAAGGTTGCAGGTAGTGCCGTCGGAGGCGATGCTGGCGGCGTTGGCAACACGGTCAGGTATATGTCGCGTCCGTCAAACGATACTCCCCTGTGTGACTCCCCGTCAAAAAAGACCATGACAAGCCGATAGACGGTGAGATCTGGTGGTACATTATTATAGAAATATCTTGGTATGAAAGTAATACTCCACTTATTATCACCCAGTGAAGTCATGGAGCTATAGTTGACATGATCGAGGTTCCAGTTTCCGCTTTCGGGCCCCTCAGTAATTACACCGGAGTACATGTACACTGATGCCGCGCCGACCAACGCATTTACGGGGAACGATTTAGTAGCATCGAACGTAAGGGTAATCTCGTCATCCATCGTAAAGGCGGGCGGCGACGCGATGACGATCGGCCCCATATCAATACCAATGGTAAAGGCAACACCCGAAGCGTACTTGGAGGTGTTGTAATCAGTGGTCACGCCACCACTATTGTAAGCATAACAATTGTAATAATACTCGACTCCGGAAGAGAGACCGGAATCATTGAATGTAGTGGCCGTGCCAACATACGCTACCACATCATCTCCAATGATTTGACCGATGGAATAAGTCGTGCCATACAAGGGGTTGTTAGGAGGAGATCCGATCCTTCGAATGGCTATATAGCCGGCGTGTAAATCCGGCGAACCCAAAAAACCCGCTGTCAATGTTGTGTTGGTAATATCACTAAAAGTGAGATGCGTGGGGCCGGAAGGCGCAAAGGTATTTGTATTCCTGTAAACTGATATTACGTTTGAACCTTCATTTGATAATGTTAGATCCGATTTTCCATCACCATCCATGTCCCCTACCGAAATACCCAGCGAATTCCCACCTGTCTCGACAACATAGGGTGGGGAAAATGAATTCAAAGAAAGCGTTCCGGGAGAAGCGATATTCTTAAAAATTGAAAGCGTTCCATTAGATCCATCCCTAACAATCAGATCCAGCTTTCCGTCGCCATTAAGATCACCGGCGGCTGGATTCCAGGGACCTCCGGGACTGGCTAAATCTACCTTGGCATCAAAGGAACCCGAATTAATTACTCCGGGTGAACTTGTATTTCTAAAAACAGATATCGTATTACCACCGGCGTTACCTACCGCAAGATCCGGTTTGTGATCTCCGTCCAGGTCCGCTAAGAAAGCGATAGAAGGGTATGCGCCTGTTGCAAAGTCCACTTTAGCATCAAAAGAGCCTGAAGTTATCGAACCGGGGGTACCGATATTTCTGAAAATGGAAACAAGTCCGTCCCCTCCGCTGGTAACGGTCATATCCGGCTTCCCGTCTCCATCCACATCATTTAACAAAACACACCAAACACCTCCATGTCCAGCGACAAAATCGACCCTGGGGGCAAATGAATCTGAAGAAATCGAGCCAACGGTAGATGTGTTTCTAAAAATGGATACCATGCCTTCACCGAAATAGTTAGTACTTGTTACCGCTATCTCTGGTTTACCGTCTCCGTCTAAATCATTGATCGCAACAAACACAGGGCCTGCAACTGCGACAAACTCAACACTCGATAAAAATGAAATCGTACCCGCGGTGCTGGTGTTGCGTAAAACTGATATGGATGTGCCACCACCATTGGTCACAACTAAGTCCGGTTTACCATCGCCATCCAGATCACCGGCCGCAACTGCATAAGGACCTGGTCCGGTTGCAAAGTCTACCTTGGATTCCAACGATATAGAACCCGGAGTGCCTATATTCCTGAAAATTGAAACGACATTACTTGCTTCGTCTGTAGCTGCAACGTCGGCTTTTCCATCGCCATCCACGTCGATCACGGTCTCCCATTTCGTTTGAGATCCGGCCCAAAAATCAGTCCTGGTCGCAAAGCTTCCTCCAATGGATCCCGTGAAAGGAAAGGTGACAATAAAGGGGGAATTAGAATAAGCAGTTAGACCATTAACGCCAACGGTTATGGGTTGGTAAGTTGCACCTGTTGGTACACTTACATCAAGCTGCGACTCCGTGGCAGGATTTACCGTGGCTTTAGTGGCACCAAAATATACTGTATTCTCTGATGACGTTGTACTGAAATCGGTTCCTGTTATTGTTACCGCTGTTCCTGCCGGGCCATTGGAAGGGGAGAATGTGGTAATCGAACCCGGGCTTATCTTCTCAGGTGTATTTTTATCCACAAATGTGCCATCGCCTAATTGGCCAAAATAGTTATAGCCCCACGCCCATAGCGCGCCGTTGGTTTTCAGCGCTAAGGAGAAACCGCCGCCTGCAGAAATCGCCGAATAACCGGAGCCTATCTGCAAAGGTGCGTTCTTATCCACTAATGTGCCATCGCCTAACTGGCCACCATCATTTGCTCCCCACGCCCATAGTGTGCCGTCTGTTTTCACTGCTAAACTGTGACCGCTGATGTTGCCACCTTGGCGATAACCGCCACCTGCAGCAATCGCTTCATAACCAGAACCGATCTGTACAGGTGTGCTCTTATCCACCAATGTGCCATCGCCTAACTGGCCACGTTCATTTGCTCCCCACGCCCATAGCGTGCCATCTGTTTTCAGCGCTAAGGAGTAACTGACACCTCCTTCAATCGCTGCATAATCGGAACCTATTAGCATAGGTGTGCTCGTATACCCCATTGTGCCATCGCCTAACTGGCCACGATCATTTGCTCCCCACGCCCATAGCGTGCCATCCGTTTTCAGCGCTAAGCTGTGATAATCACCCGCAGCAATCGCTGCATAACCAGTGCCTATCTGCACACCTAATTCGCCATTATTGTTAAATCCCCACGCCCATAGCGTACCGTCTGTTTTCAAGGCTATGGAGTGAGCTACGCCCGCAGCAATTGTTGCAAAACCAGTGCCTATCTGCACAGGTGAGTGCTTATCCGCCAAGGTGCCATCGCCTAATTGGCCTGAAGCGTTATATCCCCACGCCCATAGTGTGCCGTCTGTTTTCACGGCTAAGGAGTGACGTTCACCTGCAGCAATCACTGCATAACCGGGGCCTATCAGAACGGGTGTATTCTTATCTGCCACTGTGCCATCCCCAAACTTGCCAAATTCATTTTGTCCCCACGCCCATAGCGTGCCGTCTGTTTTAAGAGCTAAGGAGTGAACTCCACCTGCAGCAATCGCTGCATAAGGTATTGGTGGTGTTGTAAAGGTCATAGCACTCCTGCCTGGAGTGTTGGCGGCGTAGGCTCTTTCGTTATGCGTGGTTGCAAGGGCGCTTTTACCGGGCGCCAAAGCCGAAATCATCACGAAATAGAAAAGCAGGTAATTAGCTCGATTTTTCATAATGAACTTGATTACTTTCAAAATAATGAAAACCCAATCTAACCTATTCTTTATTTCATCCAGTTCAAAACGAATAAATGCAAATGCCCTTTATAATTTTTGTGTTATTTGCAACTCTATTCCATCAAGGGCCATTTCAAGTACAACAAGGCCCTTATTGTTGAGGAACGCAAGGCGGCATCCTCTAAACGTTCCTTACGATCTCTCAAACTCAGATACTAAATTTCCAGTTCAGGTGGGATTTCTATTTCAAAAGTGCAGCATGAATTTTATCCAGCGTCGTAGTGGCTGCCGCGTGCAACGGGCTGTCTGTAACGGTCCCCAGATTTATTGCTACAAAAAAGTAAATCTTTTTTTCCGGGAAATAATACAATTGACAACCCGCTCCAATTCCCCCGGCACTATGGCCCAAGGCAGTTTGTCCATGAAAGGTTGCGTAATCCAAACCAAGCCCATACGTAAAGTTTCCCTCTTTGTCCCGGGTCCAGTTTTTCATTAATTCGAGTGTGGCAGCGGAGAGCAATCTTTCCTCCATCAGTCCTCTGTTTGAGTAGGTGAGGTAATAATCAAAAGCGCTGATAAAGGGGATGAGGACCAGGAAGAGGGCCACGTCCGGGTGATACGGGTTGGGTTTTCCTGGATGCGGAGGCGTCATTTTGCCGTTTACTTATGCCGAGGCGGATCTGCATTCCACATGTCTACTACATTTTTCCAGTATCCATCAGGCCCTTTTCTCCAGACCGTGACACCCTTGTTATATTCTGTAATCGGATTGCCCAATGAGTCATTCACCGTAATTTGATTTCGTTCGATCATATAAGCCATATCGCCGCTTTTTGATACTTCTACTGTCAGAGGCTCCCAGCTGATTTTGAAACCGGGGATTTTTGAAGTTCCCTCCACCATTTTTCGAATTGCATCTTTTCCTTTCATCCCCGGTTGCCCCGGAGACATGACGATAGCATCGTCGGCCCAATAGTCAAGGACTTTTTCTATACTGTCCGTCGATGCCAGCTTAGACCATTGCCTGCTGGTTTCCATCAGCTTCTCCCCTTCCGCCTTTGTGTCAATTTTTTGCCCACTGCAACCGGCTAGAATAGTGAACAATAATGCAGTCCTGATTTTCATGTTTTTCTCTATTTTGTTTTTCCGAATAACCATTACGCATTGATGAAACAAAACTCCCCCGGATATAGCCTAAGGAGTGTATGTCAAAATGGTTCCGCCATCGCCGACGATCCACCCTTTTGTGGCGCTCACCATATAAATGGCATTGAATGGCGAAAGAACACTCGTAGATTCCTGGTTCCAGGTTGTTCCACCATCAATCGTCTTGTATACTACCCCCCGGCTTCCAATAATCCAACCCGTCTGTTCGCTAACAAAAAAAATGTCGCACCATTCGGAGGTACTGGATTCGCTTGTTATCGCGCTGATTGTCCAAATCACTTTATTGTTTAAATCAAGTTGTCTCCGAAAGATCTTGTTCGAAGCGCCGCACGCCCAACCGTGAAGTGTGTCAACAAAATGAATAGCACGAATGTCTGACGTAATGCCTAAATCTTCCTTCTTCCAGTCAGTTCCATCCTTTGTCCTGTAAATACCGCCATTGCTCGTTGCAGCCCAACCCATTTCGCGGGTGAAGAAATGAAGATCAAAAATCTTATTCTGCGTTCCGATAAGGCTCCTGGTCCAACTCACGCCTCCATCATCCGTCTGAATAATGATACTGCTATCGCCTGCCGCCCAACCTGTATTTTTGTCCAAAAAGAAAATCGTATTGAGTGGACGATCTACCATGTCCTGTACTGTTGGGTAGGCACCCCCCATTTTGGAAATAAACACATGACCATCCGGACCGGTATTGGAACCGCTCGACATCCATCCCGTTTGAGGACTGACAAAAAATACACTCCTGAGATTACGGATGATGCTGGTCGATGGGACTTGTGGCCAATTAACGCCACCGTCATTCGAAGCGAGGAGCGTAATCGAATCGCCGACAACCCAACCACGCGTGCCATCTATAAAAAACACATCATTAAGCCTTGAGGTCGTCATTGAATTTTGCGAACTCCAGTTGTACGGGGGTGGAAGTGGCTGAACGGGAGGACCGGTTTTAATATCTCCAAAATCTCCGCACCCATTGAGGACTGTAGCCAGCAGAATAGTCCAGGCTAAACCAATAAAGACATCCCTTACCGTTCTCATTGTCAATGTTCGCATTGCACAAGATAAGGGGATTGAAAGTTTTTTGCAATCAGCCTCTGAATTCCCATTCCCAAACTTCCCCATCCTCCGGGTCATTCACAATTCCGATGCAGAAGAAATCATTTTTATCAAGTATCCTGGACGAAAAGCTCTTTTCTGGGAGGGTCCTTGCCGTAATTCTTACTAAAGGGTTTGTTTTGAGGGACAACTCAACCAATTGTTTACAAATCACACTCCCGATTCCTTTCTTTCGATATTTCTCAAATGTGCCGTAAGCAATTTCCACAGTCCCGTTCACGGGCTTCCCCTTGAACCCGGCGCTGCCGATCAATTCACCTTCCAGTTTTGCGAAATAACCTATCCACGGCGGAACAAAACCAACTTTTTTATAGAAGTCGATTGTCATCCTGATGGTTTCAAGCGTCAACGGTTCAGTGGCAAATTCTCCATTTTCCTCAAGCTCTTTTTTGATGGGTATGAGTTCCATAATCCAGTGGGCGCAAATTTGGATTTCCCTAAGATTCGTTACCCTCTTAAAATCTCAACCTCCTTCGGTATATTCAAGAATATTACACATCCGCCTTTTGAATAAACGGCATGTTTTGCATTCGGTGACGTGTAAAGGTAATCGCCGGCAATTAAATCCTGTTTGCCAAACCGGACTTCTCCTTCCAGAACGAACGCTTCTTCTCCGCCTGGATGGTTGTGGTGCGGATAAACGGAACCCGGTTCAAATTTTAGCAGTATCGCCGGCGCCCGTTGCGTGGTTTCATCAAAGCGCAGAACCTTGACAAAGATACCGTCTGTTTTCACCCCTTCTTCCACCAGCGGTTTCCACCCCATCTTGATACTTCTTGCAAGCACCGTCATCGCATCATTTTCCATCTCTTTTCTTTAATTTTAAAATTTGGTCTAAACTTCCAACACTGAACCTTGAACTTGCCTGAAAGGTTCCTTCGGACAAACCGATCTCCATCCTGTTTATTTTGGATCCCCTTCAGCGTAATCGATTATACTCACATTCAACTTTTTAGAAATCACGCTCAGCTTCTTCATCAATTCCTTTTTACTGTCCTCCGTTGTCAGGTGAAGCTTATTGTTCTCAGAAAATCTGAGGTATCCCTCATAAACCTCTTTTCGGATAGTCGATGATGCGACAAGATGATTCATTTTCTGACTTACCTTACTTTTCTTAACAAACAAATATTCAATATGTTCGAATTTCCCCCGGTCTCCGCTTTTCAGACCTAAAATCCACAGGTAGTCATGGAATATCTTGTTGTCAAAATCGATCGTTAGCCGATAGTGCGTAGTGAAGATGATAATGCAGACCAAAAAGATGATCGACCCAATGATCACACTTTTCAAAATAACAGGTACTCCGACAAATATCAGCACGATTCCGAGAAAAATGATTGTTCCCGAAAAGTACCCCGAGGTCCTAAAATCCCTTTTCATGTCTTTCTTCCCGAACGTTGCATATTTTTATCTTTAGATAAAGAACCAGAACCAATCCAGTGGCAAATACGATGTGCCCCAAAACGACCACCATTCTTTGATGGATTATCAGTTGCCCGATCCCGATAATAATTGTTCCACTTACCGTTAGTATGAATCCCGGGAAATTAGTTCTAAGATAACTGAAAGATTGTATCGCTAATCCGACATAAAGAAATGATGGCCCTACTTTTATAAAAGGAATTGAAACAGATGGCGTATTAAACAACTGGGTCAGGAATTCATTTCTGCTGTTTTCTGCATTGAAACTCCAAATCATAAAATCTATGGTACACATTCCAATAACAGCAGTGACTCCAATAACCGTTATGATCGTTCCAATAAAATGAAAAGTGCTTTTGGTGAGAACTGAACTGAAAGAAAGCATTGATACAGCCCCCGTCAATAAAAACCAGTGTGCGTAATCAATCGGTCTTTGTCCTGATACAAAATCCGGACCTTTTGATAAAATGACTTGACCGGCTATCAGGAGCAACAGACCCGTTGCACAAAGGAATTTTCTTCTGTCGTGCGCCGGCTCATTCTTCGTATTGTCGTTTTTGATCCCCATTCAGGGAAAATCAGTTTCGTTTATCAAGCTGAAACCAATCTAATTAATTCTATCGCGCCAACAAATCTTACGATTTCCTTTGCATTGTTCCCGAAAGCACCGCCAAGACTAATAAGCATCAGAAAAGCGAGTGATGCTATCAGGACTTCAATGAAAGCAGAAATCCGTAAATCGATGATTGCAATCATACTCTAATCTTTTGCTGCCGGATCTTGAATAACTTCCTTTTTTACCCACCATCAACAATTAACACTTGTCTATCTTCTTTTGAATGGTCTGTTTGCCTGTCTTTGTTTTCGCCAATAAAAATGCTTTTTGGAAATTCTGCCTGGCTTTGTTGACGTCTATGTCTTTGTACAGTTCGCCAAGCAGCGTAAAGTAGAAAAGATTGTCCTGTAAATTCAGTTTCTCAGCTTCTGCAATTGCTTTCGCTTTTCCAAATACTTTTGAAAGCGCAAATGTCCTGTTGAGTGCGGCGATGGGAGAATATTCCATTATTAATAATTGATTATATAGTTGCAAGATGTTTTCCCACTTTTCCTTTGTGTCAGCTTTGATCGTATGCCAATAGGCTATGCCTGCTTCGAGATGATATTTTGAGATTTTATTCCCCTGAGAAGCCTGATGCAGAAAATAGGCGCCTTTTGCGATCAATTCATTATTCCAGCGTGTTTCATCCTGGTCATCGTATAAAACCATTTCGCCATTGTTATCTGCTCTTGCTTCAAATCGAGATGAATGAAAACACATTAAAGAAAATAAGGCATTTACGCCGGGTTGATTTGTCTGGTCGTTTTCCAAAAGCAAATAAGTCAATCGCATGGCCTCCAAACAAAGATCCTCGCGCAATACTTTATCCTTACTTTCAGAATAGTAGCCTTCATTGAACAGTAAATACAGCGTCGTCAGAACAGTTTGTAGCCGTTCATGGATCTCCATTTCACCGGGAAATTCAATTTGCACCTTTTC
>JBGPGZ010000064.1:0-13383 GCA_041484175.1 Cyclobacteriaceae bacterium
CATGTTTAGATCCAGGAGGACCAACAGCGTGGAAGAACCAGCCGAACTTTTATTTAGGATATCCAATAATTCCAATCCATCGATGGCAAAATCAATATGCACATCGGCTCTATTTTCCTGGAAGGCCGATAACACCAGCAACCTGTCATCCTCATCATCATCCGCAATTATTATTCGTTTTTTTACCATTGCGTCAATTTCTTATAATGGTTGTTATCCCCTTGCACTTGCGGCGTCACGAAGCCTGCCGATTGCGGAGCGGATTACAGATCCAAATTTAGCAAAAAGTCTACTATTTTAATTGAATCATCAAAGGAATTGCCTTTGATTGGGGAAAATGAGATTGAGCGCTATGGGGGTTTGCTCATGGGGAAATCATCTCGAATTTAAATTTGAAGTTCATCTGTTAATTTATTGATCACCTCCTTGCCAGTGGCTTTGGGGCTACAAAGTATCCCGATAAGCAGAGCCTATGTTTTATGATAATAACCGTTCAGGTAAGTTCAGGGCTGAAGCCCATCGGAGATCGTTCACCAATAACCCCGGCCTTAAGGCCGGGGTTAAATGCAAGGACATAAATAAGGGCTTTAGCCCTGATAAACGAACGCTGGTTAATTACTCCCCTGGAGAGGATCACGGAGGCTAAGCAGACGGAATTATATAGAAAACACCATGAAACGGGCGAGGTGAGAGGTCTAGAAGTGTGGAATTATTTCTACATTAGAGCATGGTCATTCCTTCATTCTGGTTGGAAAATCGGGGTATCCAGGTAACCTCCAAAATGGTATTAGCTTGATCTTCAATATGTTAACTTCTTTGTTCCTTTAAGATACCTTCTTTTTGGTTTATGGCCCTTTCCTTGAAGGATGGCCCGTGGACACCGGTCCGAAAGCCGATGCTGTCTCAGGTCGGGTACAAAAGCCTTACTCTGCGTTTTCTTTAGATTCACCTGGCGGTCACGATGTAGGAGGTCTTGATCACTGTTCAAGAATAATTCTTATGCAAAAAATATTGGTTATTGACGATGATCGCGACATGCGTCTTGTATTGGCAAAATACCTTTTGAAATTCAATTATCAGGTAATCGAAGCAAGCAGCGGAAAAAGCGCGCTGGACATTCTTGAAAGAGGAGAGCCGGATCTGATCCTTTGTGATTTCAAGCTGGGGGATATGGATGGCACGGCGCTGTTAACAAAAATCAAGGAGAAGTATCCCTCCATTCCAGTGATCTTTATTACGGGGTATGGAGACATAAAAGTTGCTGTCGAAGTCATGAAATTGGGAGCCTTCGACTACGTAACCAAACCGCTGTTTCCCGAAGAAATACTACTGACCATACGCAAGGCGCTAACAATGAGGGAGGGTCCTGAAATTGCTGTTTCCTCCTCACCGGTTGAAAAAAATCAACCAGCGCTGCTTGTTTCGGGTCAATATATTTTTGGGGACAGCCCGGTTTTTATTTCGCTTCTTGAACAAATCAAGCGAGTGGCGCCAACCAACTACAGCGTCATTATTTACGGGGAAACCGGAAGCGGAAAGGAAGGAGTCGCCCAGGAAATACACAAACGCAGCAAGCGGAAAAATAAACCGTTTGTTGCTATTGATTGTGGAGCATTATCAAAGGAACTGGCCAGCAGCGAGTTATTTGGCCATGAGAAAGGGGCATTTACCGGAGCGCTCTTTCAAAAGACCGGAAGTTTTGAAATCGCCAATGGCGGTACTATTTTTCTTGATGAAATAGCGAACCTGCCGTACGATGTTCAAGTCTCCCTATTGCGTGTCGTGGAGGAAAGGACGATGCGCAAGGTTGGTGGAACCCGTGATATTGACCTCGATGTGCGAATTATCATTGCAAGTCATGAAAAGCTTTGGGATACAGAACGCAAAAACATTTCAAAATTCCGGGAAGACCTGTATCACCGTTTTAATGAATTCACCATTACCGTACCTCCGCTTCGAGAAAGAAAGGAAGATATTAAGACATTTGCTGACCACTTCCTTCATCTCACCAATTTAGAATTAGACAAGAATATCAAAGGGTTTACCCCTGAAGTTGAAGCCATCTTTCACAATTACATTTGGTATGGAAATCTCCGGGAGCTCAAAAACGTAATTAAGCGCGCAGCGCTGCTTACGGACGGAACCCTCATTGAGGTCCGTACGCTTCCTTTCGAGATTTCCAATTTTTCAAAACTTCAGTTCGATGACAGTTCCCGGCCTGAAGAGCTTGAACCTGATAATTCTTCTCCCTTCTCTGCAGAGGTATCAGCGGTGGAAAAAATCCAGGAAACGCTAAAAGGAGCCGGAATAGATGCCGAATACGGACTTATCTTAAGCGTGCTCAAAAAAGTGAAATTTAACAAAACGAAGGCAGCCAAAATCCTGAACATTGACCGTAAAACGCTTTACAATAAGTTAGATCAATATCAGCTGCTTAACAAGAAGTAGTAATGCCCGTAGAAGTAGAATCACACTTGCATCATCTGAGGAGTCTATTGGAGTCCCAGGATGAAAACTTCAACGAAAGAATTTATGATTTTTTTCCTGGGATCATCTGCGTATACGATACGGCGACAAAAAAACTGAATTACGTCAATAAAAAGTTAACCGACTTGCTGGGTTTCTCCTCCGACGACCTCAAAACCTGGGATCGTGATTTTACCAAAGTAATCCATGAAGATGATCAGGAACTCGTTCAAAAGGAACTGGAGAAGTTCAACGGGCTGAAAGATGAAGAAAGCCATTCTTACTTTTGTCGATTCAACCGCAAGGCAGGCGACTGGATGCATTTTCAGGTGATGGGCAAGGTCCTCAGGCGCAGTGAAGATGGCAAAGTTGTTTCTATATTATTGGTTGCGCAGAATGTTCACGATCAGATCCGGTCGTTGGACGAACTAAGGGCAATGCGCGAATTAGGGGAGGGTAACGAAGAATTGTTGCAGTTTGGGAACTGGAATTGGAACCCTCATACCGATATTCTAAAATGGAGCACAGGAATGTATGTTTTGATGGATTTTAATCCCGCCGTACAAATACCCGAAATCAACCTGGATTTTTACCGGCGTTATATCGTCCCGGTGGATCGTGAACAAATGAAAGCGGCCCTTGATGCGGCTGTATCAAAAAAAGACAAGACCATGGAATACAAGATGACGGTGATCACAAACCGTCAAAAGGAAAAAATATTCCATTCCAGGGGAAAAATCCTCTATGGCCCTGATGGACAAGTAAAAAACGTACTCGGCATTACGCGCGACATAACGGATTCAAGCAGGATCGTTGACGACCTTGCCCATTACAACCGGATGCTGATGGACCGGGAAGACCATTTAGGTCATGGATCCTGGGAGTGGGACTTGGTAAAGAAAGGAGCAGTTTGGTCAGACGGCATGTATCGCCTTTTCGGATATGATCCCATTCAGGATAAATCCCTGATCACGGTAGGTGAAAATTTATATCGGCTGCATCTAACGCCGGATGCATTCGAAAAAGCAAAGACAAACCTGAAGAAGACATTGGAAGGGGGGGGCAGCGATTATGTATCGGGTTTTGAGATGAAGAACAGGAATGGTGAAACCAAGCTGCTGGAATCCTTTGGCAAAATTGTTCGTGACGCCACAGGCAGGGGTATCAAAGTGATTGGTACCACGCGCGATGTAACCAAGGTTAGAAGGTATGAAAATGAATGGGAGCGAAAAATCACCGAACTCGACCGGGCGAACAAGGAATTGGAAGATTCCGCATATGCTGCTTCCCATGACCTTCAGGAACCCCTGCGCAAAATATCAACCCTGAGTGATCAGTTGCAAAATAAATTTAATGAGGTATTACCGGAGGATGGCAAAAAATATATCGAACGGATAAAGTTGGCCACCAAAAATGCGCGTTCGCTCATTGACAGTTTAATGGAGTTTTCACGTATCACGCACGAAACACAGACATTCAAGGAAACAGATTTGAATGTCCTTCTGCACGATGTCAAAGCGGATCTGGAGTTGAAGATCGAGGAGACCCACACATCGATTCATTCCGGACCATTGCATACCCTGGAAGTGTCCCCGCTTCTGATTAAACAATTATTCTCCAATATTTTCCTAAATTCAATCAAATTCAGAAAAGCGGATGTGTTGCCCGTCATCGATATTCAAAGCCGGAGTTTGGAGAAAGTGGAAATACAACAACATTACCTGGACATCACGGTCCCCTATATTCTGATTACAATCAGGGACAACGGCATTGGTTTTGAACAAGAATATGCTACGAAAATATTCCAGATGTTTAGCCGGTTACATGGCAAATCACAGTACCCGGGTGCCGGGATTGGATTGGCTTTTTGCAAAAAAATAGTTGAAAATCACAAAGGGAAGATCTTTGCCACCAGCGCTCCGGACCAGGGAGCGGCCTTTTCAATCATCCTTCCTAAAAAGCACCCTCAATGAATCAAGCGGTATCCTCACCCTTGCCGGTGCGTATTCTTATTATTGATGATGATGAAGGCGATTTTTGGATAATCAGGGATTTTATTCAGGATATTCCGGAACAGAAGTTTCAAATCGATTGGTGCCCGGATTACAAGAAGGGATCCTACGCCCTTGGTAATTCAACGCACGATATTTATTTTATCGATTATTACCTGGGAGCAAAGACGGGCATCGACTTGCTGAAAGAAGCGATGGAACATGAATGCAAGGAACCGATCATTTTGTTAACGGGTCAGGGAAATCAAAAGATTGACCTTGAAGCAATGCGCTACGGTGCGGTAGATTATCTAATCAAGTCGCAGTTGACGAGCGAACAACTTGATCGATGCATCCGCTATTCGCTGGAGCGTGCCGCGACGCTTAAAGAATCCAGGGCCAGTGAAAAAAAATTCCGGACTATTTTTGAAAGAAGCAGCGACGTCATATTCATTGCCAATAACCAACTGGATTTCAAGAATGTGAACAGCGCAGCGACCGATCTTTTTGGATATGGCCACGATGAATTGCTTCTCTTGAACCTTTCCAAATTATTTGCTGACCGAGCTGAGAAAGAGGGAATATTAAAAAAATTAAATGATCAGAAAGAAATAGTGGATCATAAAATCGAATTATTGACCAGGGATAAAATCAAAAAAAGCTGCATTCTTTCAGCCTCCCTGGAAACGGATCCGATCGGGAACCCGTATGTTCAGGGGATTATCCACGATATCTCGCTGTTACAAAGAGTTGAGGAAATCAAATTACAATCGGAAAAACTGGAGGCCAAGGGCATTACCATACGTACACTGGCCCATGAGATCAGGAACCCCCTTCACAACATCATTCTTTCCCTGGGATATTTGAAAAGTGAGACCAGCAGCGAAAACCAGGAATTCCTGAATGTCATTGATAGAAACAGCAAAAGGATCAACGATCTGATCAATGAATTGATGGACTCGAATCAGTATTACAAAATGAAACTGGAGGTCATGCCGCTGCAGGTCGTTATGAAGGAAGCTATTGAGAAGGCAGTAGACCAGATTCAGTTGAACAAGATTACATTGAATTGCACCTACCCGCCTGCCGATGCCAATGCCCTTGTAGACAAGGAAAAAATGAAGACGGCATTTCTTAATATAATCGTCAACGCCATTGAGGCCATGGATGAAGAAATGGGTGAGCTAACGGTCGTCATTTCATCTCAACCGAATTTTCATAAGGTTCAAATAAAGGACAACGGACGTGGGATGAGCCCGGAAAGTATAGCCAGATTATTTGAGCCCTATTTTACCACCAAACCGAAGGGGATGGGTCTCGGGCTGGCGGCTACACATGCCATTCTTCAATCACACAAGGCGGATATCGAAGTGTCGTCCGCCGAAAACATGGGGACAACGTTTACGATCACATTTGCTGCCTTGTAAAGACATCGAAACCCCTCAAAATTGGAGTGTGTATTTGCGGAAAAAATTCCACAATTCAGCCGGACCCAGGTGCCTAAGTGGTCCAGAATCCTGCGATATGGGGGAAAAAGGATTTGGAACAGTTTTTATTAGCAAATACCCTGACAAACCAGGACTATTATGGACTTGCTATTCGGCTTAATAATTATTCTCCCTGGGCTTCTGATCTTCGGATCCCTTTTCTATGGAGCGGCGAAACTATTCATCCATAAAAGAATGGACAATCAAGGTACAAAATCGGCCTCCCGCCTTAGCCAGAGAGGCATCCGAGTAAATAAATCCAGAAATCCTTATTCTATGAAATAGTGACGAAGAGATCACTCCACAGGTTATGAAAAAAAAGAAAATACTGATAATCGACGATGAGAAGGATTTTTGCTTTCTGATGAGTTGTTTCTTCACACCCCGGAATTTTGACGTTCTCATTGCGCTGACGCTTTCCGACGGAATGCGAATCCTCAAAGAAGAGAACCCGGACGTTCTTCTTTTAGACAATAATTTACCAGATGGATCCGGGTGGGCCCAAACCGAATACATCTTAGCCACCTATCCGCTCATGCAACTAAACCTGATCAGTGCGCTGCGTGCCCCGAAAGAGCGTGTCTCCACTCACCGCGTTTTGGAGAAACCTCTTCGTTGGGAGGAATTGAAGGAGATGTTTTGAGAACTGCTGTTGAGCGAAGGAAAACACGACCGTGGCACCATGCAAATTTGCCTCGATTATCTCTCGCTAAATAATCCCATGTCCATAACCAGTTGGCTTTACTACAACTAAAAGCCATTTCAATACATCATTACGATGACTCAAACAAGTTGCCCCGGATGGTAATGTAAGACCAGTAATAATCCATATATTAGTTTTACAATTTATATACAAATGGTTACCCTAACAAGATGAAAATCCATTTCATGCGAACTAATCAACGCGCTTATGCTACGGAGCTATTTTAAAATCGCTGTTCGGAGTATGTTAAAGAATAAAGCATATTCTTTTATCAACATATTCGGTCTATCGCTGGGCATCGCATGTTGCCTGCTGATGTTCAGTTATGTACGGTTTGAATTAAGCTATGATAACTTTCATCCGGATGTGGCTCGAACATACCGGGTAGATCAGGCCATGCCGTCGAGCCTGGAGGGGGGCGTATCCGGCTCTACAGCGCCGCCATTGGCTAACGCAATGCAAACAAATTATCCGGAAGTGGAGGATGCCATGCGCATCAATACACCCGGCGATTTTATCATTCGGTTTTCGGACAAAGAAAACCATGTTATTGCCTTTCATGAGAAGCATGTCTATGCCGCTGATTCCAATTTCTTTTCGTTTTTTGGATTCAGATTAAAAGAAGGCAACCCGCGGACAAGCCTTCAGGGAATCAATAAGGTGGTGATATCGTCGGAGGTTGCAAGAAAACTCTTTGGAGATGGACCTGCCCTGGGCAAGGTCTTACAATTGGGTGATGAACGAACCGCCATCGAAGTGACAGGTATTACTGAACACCAGGCCGAAAACGCGCATTTTCATTTTGACTATTTGCTTTCGATGGGCACCAATCCGGAAGTCAAGAAGCGCGACTGGAGTTGGGTGTGGACCCATATGGTAACCTACGTTCGTCTGAAGCCAGGAGCAGATCCTAAAGCGCTTGAAGGTAAAATGGCGCGCCTGGCTGAAAAAGTCATCAAACCGGCATTTGAAAAAAGGGGCATGCATTATGAAAACGGCCTCAAGGGAAAGAACACGTGGGATTTTTATCTCAGGCCGATGCGGGATATTCATTTGAAGTCCGGAGATAACCGGCTGGGGCCTGCCGGGGACATCCGGTATGTCTACACTTTTGGCGTCATCGGGGTTTTCGTTTTGTTCATAGCGGCCATCAATTTTATAACGTTGTCAACAGCGCGCGGAACGACGAGGGCCAAGGAGGTAGGAGTAAAGAAAACACTGGGAGCCTTGCGCAGTTCCCTGGTATCCCAATTTCAAAGTGAATCAATTTTTCTGGCTACCTTCTCCACCTTGCTTGCCTTGATTTTGGTGGAAGGGCTCCGGTGGATGATCGCCGATGCAGCGCACATCGAAATTCCATTTACGCTCTGGAAGGACACGGAAATCCTGTGGATGCTTCCATTTATTCCCCTCGTGATTGGCTTCCTGGCGGGGATTTATCCATCCTTTTACTTGACGGCTTTTCGACCGGTACACGTTCTCAAGGGGAAAATCGCCACGGGCATGGGAAACTCCAATCTTCGCAATGGCCTGGTAATCGTTCAGTTTACGATTTCCATCGCTTTGATCGCGGGTACGATGATCGTCTTCCAGCAACTGAAATTTGTCAGCTCGACCAACCTGGGTTTTGACAAGGAAAATGTGTTACTCATCCGGTATGCGGAGAAACTGGGCAGCCATCTCGAGACATTCCGGCAGGAGGTGGAGACCTATCCGGGCGTTACCGATGCCGGTATTGCCATGGAGGTTCCGGGTGGTGGCGTGTGGGACGACGGATTCAATCGCGAAAATTCTGACGTCAATGTTAATGTGGCCATTATCAAAACCGATGAGCACTACTTTAAATCACTGGGTTTTCAATTGGTGGCCGGACGGGCTTTTGAAAAAGAAAGGCCTTCCGACAAGAATGCAGTTGTTCCCAACGAGACTACGGTTCAATTGTTTGGTTGGACCCCCGAGCAGGCAATTGGCCAATACCTTGTCTATCCGGGTAATGACAATACCAGGCACGAGATAATAGGCGTGATGAAAGACTTTCACTATCAATCACTTCATCAAAGTATCATACCGGTGATGTTTTGTAAGGTGGATTCGGATATTTGGGGCGATTGGCGAGTGCTGACTGTAAAGTTCAGGTCGGCCGATATAGCAGGGCTCATTCTGAGAATCAATGAAAATTGGAATAGAGTGCTGAATGACACACCCATGGACTATTCATTTCTCGATCAGGATTTGAGCAGGCAGTACGAGGTAGAACAGCGCCTGGGGGGATTGTTCAGCATTTTTTCCGGCCTTTCGACCCTGATAGCAGTGATCGGGCTCGTTGGACTTGTGTCCTACTCGGCCGAAGTGCGAAAGAGGGAGATCGGGATTCGCAAAGTGTTTGGAGCTTCCACCACGCGCATTGTTGTTATGATGAACAGTCAATATCTCCGGCTTATTATTGTCGCGATGATCCTCGCGATCCCGTTCTCATGGTGGGCAATGACACAGTGGCTCGACTCCTTTGCTTATCGGATCAAGATCAGTCCAATGACCTTTGTCGCTGCCGGAGTTGCTGAGCTGGTTCTGGCCTTGTTGAGTGTGGCGTATTTGTCGTTACGGGCGGCCATGCTTAATCCTTCGCAGGTGTTGAAAGAGGAGTGAATAATTTTGGGAATCAGGAATTACAAAGAATTGTAGTATCTCACCAACCTCACAAGCTCATCTTCATCTTTAGGAGATACCTTTTCCTTTTTAGCAAACGCAGTCAGTTCGGCTTGCTTGTCCCCAAAACTGGCGATCATGTTTTTGATGTTATCGACCTTCATCACCTCCCCGTCGCCTATTTTGTAAAAAAATACATCCGGCGATCGGGTGTACTTGGCGGGAGTGGGTCCCATTTCAAGGGCTTTTGGAGGTTGCTGTTCTTTATAGGCGACCACTTTCTTTGACATCAATATCACTTTGCCGCTATCCAATACCGTTAGAAAGCCGGGTTTTGTTTTCCCCTTGTATTCATATTTCGCGACTACAAAATTAAGTTCGCCAAAGGAAGCCTTTCTGATCCGGGGCTCCGGGTCAAGGATATAGATTTGATTGTTTTGCTTGAATTCTATCACATCTGCGTAAATGTTGTATCGCATCGGCACTCCTTCAAATTTCTCCTTATGGCCATAGCCATAGACAACACCGGTAACAAAATCTTCATTTAGAAAGGGAGTTCCCTCGACTTTCTCCATTGTTTCCCCGTACAAGACCTTGTCGGATGCTTTAATGAGCATGTGATCGTACAGGTTCCAGCCTCCCTTCTGTGCATCAGCATGGGGAAAAAGAAAAAAAGCCAAGATGCCAAGAGGAACAATTGTTTTTGTGTACACCATCGTTATCTGAATTTACGATTACGAAATAACAAAACTTTTCCAGAAAGGTTGGTACCGATAATATAAATTGCACTAACCTGGAACGTGTGAAACAACATTAATATTATGGCAAAAAAACATTCCTGGTCTGAAATTAAAATTGGTTGTACCTTCATAAACCATGAACGCTCCCCATAAGTCCGGTTTTGTCAGCATTGTGGGGAAGCCGAACGTCGGCAAATCAAGTCTGATGAACAAACTGGTTGGGGAAAACCTTTCTATCATCACCGCCAAGGCGCAAACTACTCGCCACCGTGTTATGGGCATGCTGAACGGGGATGATTTTCAGATCGTTTATTCGGACACTCCGGGCATTTTGGAACCGAAGTATGAGTTGCAGCAGGCGATGATGAGGTATGTTAAGGTTTCCCTCGAAGACGCCGACTTGATCTTGCTGGTCGTGGACCTCAATGAGCAATACGATGAACAACTCCTTGCGCGATTTAAGTCGATTAACACACCGATCCTTTTGCTGATTAATAAGATCGACCTTGCCAAAGGTTCGCAGATTGCTGACAAGGTTAAGTATTGGAAAGAGTTGCTGAATCCCAAAGAACTTATTCCGGTTTCGGCGCTCACCGGTGAAAACCTGGAGCGCGTGCTACTTTCGATCAAGGACCTTTTGCCCGAACACCCGGGCTATTATCCAAAAGACGATCTAACGGACCGGTCCGAGCGGTTTTTTGCTTCCGAGATTATCCGCGAAAAGATCTTTATGAACTACGAGCAGGAGATTCCCTACAGCACGGAAGTGGGTATCGAGTCTTTTAAAGATGAAGAAAAAATGATCCGGATCCGGGCTACAATTTATGTGGAGCGGGACTCTCAGAAGGGAATTTTGATCGGCAAAGCTGGCAGCTCGCTGAAGAAGGTGGGAACGGAAGCGCGATTGGACATGGAAAGGTTTTTTGGCAAAAAGATTTTCCTGGAAACGCATGTAAAGGTCGCCGACAACTGGAGAAAGCAGAAACAAAAACTGAAACAGTTCGGATACCTGGACTAGTACCCGCTCACCAAATGCGAACGGTCAATGGGTCATTCACCACAGGTCCCTCTTTAATTGATTACTTTTGCACAAAAATCAGGGACCGGTAAGCCATGTCAAACATTGTTGCTATTGTGGGGAGACCAAATGTGGGGAAATCAACCTTTTTCAACAGGCTGGTAGAGCAGCGTCAGGCCATCATGGACGATGTGCCAGGGGTAACGCGCGACCGGCACTATGGATATGCTGAGTGGTGCGGCCGTTACTTTACCGTGATCGACACCGGGGGTTATGTGACAGGCTCTGATGATAAGTTTGAATCAGAGATCCGCAAACAGGTGGAGATGGCCATTGAAGAATGCACGGCCGTCATTTTCATGCTCGATTGCCGGGATGGGCTCACCGGTTACGATAAGGAATTCGCCAGGGTCATTCGCAAATCGAAAAAGCCGGTCTTCATAGCTGCGAACAAGGCTGATACGCCCGAGAAATCACAGCTAGCAAGCGAGTTCTATGAATTGGGCATGGGCGACGTATATCCCGTTTCGGCAGAAAATGGCGGGGGTACGGGTGAACTCTTGGATGCCCTGATCAAGATTTTCCCCACTGAAGGCGTTGAAGACCCGGATGCAGGGATTCCAAGGATTGCCATCCTGGGCCGGCCCAACGTTGGAAAATCTTCTTTTCTCAACGTCTTGCTTGGCAAGGAGCGCAGCATCGTAACCGATGAAGCGGGTACCACCCGGGACGCCATTCATTCACGGTACAAAATGTTTGGCAACGACTTCATACTGATTGATACGGCCGGTATCAGGAAAAAGAGCAAAGTGAGGCATGACATCGAATTCTATTCGGTGCTGCGCTCATTGCGGGCCCTGGAAGAAAGCGATGTCTGCATCGTCGTAATTGATGCCCAGCGTGGTTTGGAGTCACAGGACGTGAACATCATCAGCCTGGCGCAAAGGCAGGGTAAGGGTATTGTTGTGATGGTCAATAAATGGGATCTGATTGAAAAAGACAGCAAGACAGCCGAAAAATTTAAAAAAGAAATGCTGGAGAGCCTTGCGCCCATTGATTATGTTCCTTTCATATTTGCCTCTGTGCTTGACAAGCAACGGATTTTCCAGGTAATTGAAAAGGCCGTGGAGGTTTACAATAACAAAACCAAAAAGGTGCCAACCTCCCAACTCAATGATGCCATGTTACCCGAAATCGTACACTATCCGCCCCCCGCAATCAAGGGAAAACATATTCAAATTAAGTACATTACGCAGGTTGCAGCCCGAACGCCATCGTTTGCATTCTTCTGCAACCTGCCTCAATACATCCAGGAGTCGTATCAGCGCTTTTTGGAGAATAAGCTTCGCGAAAATTTTGACTTCGAGGGCGTGCCCGTTCGATTATTCTTCAGGAAAAAGTGATTGGGCAATTATCTATTTCAAAAACAGCCTAATGACCGGTAGGTTAGGGTGATTATGACCCTGATTTTCGTCAATTATTAAAAATTTCTTACGTCCTCCTGTAAAATCGACCTTAACCCGTATATTTGCAGCAAATTCTAAAAACCTGTAAACTATGAAAAAATTGTTCGCATTGTTGATGGTATGCGGCTTTGCATTTGCATTTGTAGCCTGTGGCGGTAAGAAAACCGATGAGGCTGCTGTAGCTGCTGCTAAAGCTGACTCTACCGCTAAGGCTGATTCCACTGCCAGGGCTAGTGAAGCCGCTGAAGTAGCAGTGAAGGCAAAGGCAGATTCTACTGCAAAAGCAGACTCTGTTGCCGCCGCTGCCACGAAGAAGAAGAAGTAATCTCTCTAAAGAGATTTTCCCGGGAAGGCTTTAGAACTCTAAAGCCTTTTTTGTTTTCTATGACTTTCGAAAAAGTAAGTTCGGTCTTAGCGGCGCATGTGCCTGCGGCATCCATGTCCTATTGCCTGGAGTTGTGGGATCGCGATCGGTTCGATTTCAGATTGCGCAAAAGCAGGGTTTCCAAAATCGGCGATTTCACTTTTCGCGATGGGCAGATTCCCCGCATTACCGTCAACCGGGATTTGCACGCCTACTTGTTTTTGATCACTTACATCCACGAAGTGGCCCACCTGGAAGTACACCGGCAGTTTGGACGCCTTGCAGACGCACACGGGAAACAATGGAAAAAGGCCTTTCAGCAAATGTTGGACCCCGTACTAAATCAATTGATTTTTCCCGAAGACCTGCTGGTTGTCCTTCGAAAACACATGGTCGACCCGAAAGCCACTACTTTTTCGGACACGGCGTTAATGAACGTTTTCCGCCAGTATGATCCACACGCGGCTACTGCAACATTTCTATCCGATATTCCGGAGGGCAG
>JBGPGZ010000065.1:0-13347 GCA_041484175.1 Cyclobacteriaceae bacterium
CGAAAGCGGTGGACGACTACTTGAATCACCGAAATGACCTTCTTAACATCGAGCTCAATCATTTATATTTTAACTCCAATCCAGGTCTTAAAGGACGGCAGGACCTCCATGCAAAACAGCTGGGTAAGTTTATCTTTGGCTTTCTTAAGACAGTTGACCCTTCGTTAAAGTATGATAAGAAGGCGATTTACATTGCGACTGCCCACACCTTGAATTTTCATGCACTCTCTTCGGATTCACTCGCTTCGTTGATTTCATTTCTGTCTCCTTTCGAAGCAAATCAACCCGTCAGAAAAAAATTTGGTTTACTGTTTCCTTCCAATGAAACCATTAGCGTAGGTAACAACAAAGTCATCGAGCACAACGGTGGCTATGAACTTCTGGCCAACCTCTATGCGTCGGTAGGTCAGTCACGTCTGGCCATGATGTGCATGGACACTATTTTGAAATACCACAAGGACTATGATCTCAATCTTAATAATTCGAGAAATGTCGCGGGCTATTTTCTGATGTACGACCACAACATTGCGTTCAAGGAGTTTGTGACGGAATACGCCAAACGTCTTGGTTTGAGCCGATACGAATACTTACGGGGATTCGTTAACCGGGCTGGTATTTTTGATGCGCTCCAGGCCGTGAGAGCAATAAATCATGGGAACGCGAATCCTAACCTCGCGCTCCTTTCAGTAAAATCCCTGGACAACATATTTGAAATCTACCGAAATACGGTTCAGGAGGATATCAAAGATCCAAATGAAAGGAATTTTGCGCTCGCTTTATTGTCAAAACACCAGGCTTCTTTGCTGGCTAAAAAATTCCGTGAGAAAAGGGAGGCTGCAGATTCCAGCCGGATTACCCTGTTATTCGATGAGGCTTTTGCCTTCTATCAGAAATTGCCCGAACCCTTTCTCGAAACCGAGATTGAATTGATCCTGATGGCCGATGTCGATGCTTTCTCTACACCCCTCCACCGAAAGCGAAAACAACTTTTTATCTATCCCGACCACCTGAATCTTGTGCTTTCTAATTTCTCTTCCGGGGGTGGCTTATTCTACGGAGATGCATTTTTCAATTATCTGAAGCGAACAAACCGATTAACTTCCTTGTATCGATCACAAGATGATTTTTCCTTTTTGAATCGCTGGGTGAGTACTTCATTTCTCTACAGAGATCTCATTTTCCCGCTTACCCCTTTTAATGGCTCATACGCAAATTGCGTCTCGCTCGACCATTCCGTCCTGGTTTTGCTTGACTCGCTGATCACCCATTCCGGGTTCGAAAAGCAACTCGATAATTCCTGGATCCAAATACAACTGATACGTGATTTCCTCGCTCAGAAAAATGGGGCCAAAGCGATTTTAATATGGGATCGGGTTAACTGGGACAAACTCATTACGGGCAACAGGAATTTTTTTGAAACTATTTCCTTGCGCAACTATGCGACGCGGGCGGCAAAAGAGATGATCAGCGCCGGATACTTAAGCCGGGTGTCCCCCTTTGTACACCGGTTCAAAAGACAGGGAAACAGGATCGCAGCATTTGCCCAATTAGGTATTGCCAGCTATGAAAACGGGCTGCAGCCCCGAGCAGAAGCTTACCTGGATTCCATATCGCAGGAATTTGCAAACACCGGCAGCATTAACGAATCCAGTTACGGGTTCTTTTATGATCTGAGAAATGGAGCTGTCCAACTCACCGCTTTATTAAAACAGGAAAGCGGGAATCGTGAAATTCTTGATCTTACCGGAAGCATGGGTGCCAACACCATCGAAGGCATCGCCAATTGGACACGTGCTTACGCTTCCCTTGGCAAATACTATCAGGCTAAATCGGTCATTCCAAATCTCGCTAACGCCGACGATCGATTGTACCTGTATTCGACAATCCTGTACACGGAGATTATGAAAACGCGGGGATCAGAACGGGATCCATGGACTGACTATGACCGGGAATATAAAAACTTTTTGAATTTCACAATTTATTATTTTGACCTAATCTAGTTTGAGATTTTACAAGCCATGAGAATTGCTAAAATTCTTCAGTTCATACTCGTGGCACTGATCACGATCGGTGTCTTCGCCTCGATGGCCCGGAATAGTTATGGTTTCACGTTGATGGGGACGGCCTGTCTTGGTTTGGCACTGCTATACATCACGCAACTGGTCGGGAGACTGATCGCCGACTATTCAACCCTGGAAAGAAAGGAGCTGGTGGAATTACTGGAGATGTTCCTATTGGCCATTTTGCTTTTATCTTTTGGCATGCGGGCTTTCTATATCCGTCCACCGTATATCGATTTTATTTTTATACTGCTTTGTGGACTCTTGATGGCCACCTACCTGATTGTCGGCATGGAACTCTTTGACGCAGCCAAAAAAGAAAGCCTCGGATTGGCAAGGAATGTAGGTTTTTTCTATTTGGCCATTCTTCTCTTTCTGTTGTCGCTGGGTACCCGGATTATTAGCCCATTCGGGTCTGTTCTCATCGGGGTGCTGGGCACCATGGCCGCCGTGCTGTTTCTCATTCCCCTCGTGCGTCAGAAACAATACGATTTTTCAGGCAAATCCACGACGCTTTTTCAATTCACCGTCGCGGCTAAGAATAAAGCCGGATTGCTTTTCCTGTTTTTCATTTTTTCCGGAATCTATATCGGCCTGTCAAATTTTAATGTCATCCCTGCTATTGAGAACGCAGAGAACCCCAGGACCTACATCGAATTGATTAATCAGGCCGAGCGAAGAGGTGAGCAGCCTGTCAACGGTAAATACAAACACGAGGCCTATAAAGAAGCGATGGATAAATTCACACAAAGACATGTAAATAAATAGTGACTTAATGCCCATCATAGAACTTTTATTTTGTTAACTACCTAACCCACTCTATTATGAGAAGATTACTTGTCCTCTTGTTGCTCGTCCCTTTTTTGGGATTCAGCCAAACAAAAAATGTTGTGAACGTATCCAGGCTATTTGCTAAGCCGGATAAAGTTGCTGAGCTGGAAAAAGCGGTTGCCGCGCATGCCCAAAAATACCACACGGGTGATTGGAAATGGCGGGTCTTTCAAATCGAAACGGGGCCCGATGCCTTTGGCTTGCACATCGTGGAGGGTCCAAACAGTTGGACCGACCTGGATGGCCGTGGCAACCTGGGTGCTGAACACACCGCTGACTTAATGAAGAACATAGCTCCGCTTACGAGCGGTCAGGGAGCCGAAAGCTACTTTGTCTACCGCGATGATTTGAGCACCGTTCAGCCTACCGATTATTCTGACAAGATATCGATTACCCATATATATCCGAAAGTAGGATGGGGTCTTAAGCTTGAAAGCTATATGAAAAAAGCAAAGAAAGCATGGGAAAAAGGCGGTGAAAGCGTTGCGGTTTACCAATCGCATTTCTCAGGGCAAGCACAATATTCCATTGTCAATCGCCACAAACAGGGATGGAAAGAGAAAGAAAAAGACTTCCGCAAGCCGTTTATTGACCGGTACAACGAAGTGAATGGCGAAAATACCTATGACGACTACCTGGGCGCTGTTCAAAAATACATTGATCACGCATGGGGCGAAATGCTTGTCTACCGGGCTGATCTGAGTTCGAAGTAGTCATTGCTGGTGTTGAAAAAAGGCGCTGGAAGAAGCGCCTTTTTTATTGTAATCCGTATTACAAAAAAAGTTAACTGGCTTTATTGCCCATCCCCAAAACAGCTCCAATAGCACCCCCAGCGATGGCGGTCATTACCGTTCCTACGACCACATCGGTGAACGTGGCGGTAAGGTCAAAGACGTTTTCCGTAGCAAATCGAATTAAGTCCATGCTCAACGCAATAAAAAATCCGATTGCTGCCGCCGTGCTGGCGCCACCACCAAAAGAGGTGATGTTGCCCAACTTGAGGAAAACATAAGTCAACAGTGCTCCCGAAGCCAGGTTACCCAGAACAAGCGCCCACCACACAATTTCCTCCATGGTTTTCATGGATCCTGCGGAAGCGACGGAATGTTGGTTGAAAAAGCTCGCGAGCGCCATACCATAAATTAAATAACCCAGTAAGAAGAAGGCAACGCCTCCTACCAGTGTGCCGGTTAGAAATTTTTTCGTATCCATAAGGTTTGGTTTGGTGAATGAGAAAGTTACACTATTTTGACAAGGATTGCTACTCACCCCCAGCCCCTCTCTGCTTCGCAAAGAGGGAGGTCGCGCTCTTTGATTTAGATTAATTGATATAGTTTGAGTCCTCTCTACAAATTGGTTGGGGGTGAGTCAGGACGCCTTTGCCATCTCCCATCCGATCATGCTTTTCTTGCGCGTAGCACTCCAGCGATATTCGCCGAGCACGCCGTCTTTGCGGATCACCCGGTGACAAGGAATCAGGTATGCAACGTGATTGGAACCTACCGCTGACCCAACCGCCTGCAGAGCATTTGGGTTTTCAATGGTCCTTGCAATTTCCTGATAGGTCGTGACACTCCCAATCGGAATCCTTAGCAGGGCTTCCCATACTTTGATCTGGAAATTCGTTCCTTTTAGAAATAGATGCAAGCCCTCACCCCTTGCCCCCCGTCCGACCGGGTCATCCGGGCGGGCTTTCCCGGAGGGTGAGGGCAAAGAATTGAATATTCTCTCAATGAATACCTTTGTTACCTCCTGATCCATGTGAAACACCGAATTGTGCCAATGCTCCTTCATTTTTTCAATCTCATATTTCGGATCTTCATCGGTGCGCAGAAACGAAAGCCAGCAAATCCCGCGCTCGGTCAGGCCGAGCAAGCACATGCCAAAAGGTGTTTCATGAATTCCGAATTCGATGCGAATACCCGAACCACTTTGCTTGTATTCCTGCGGGGTCACCGCTTCAAGCGTTGTAAACAGGTCATAGACCCGCGATTGACTTGAGAGTCCGGCCGCGTCGGCAGCCTCCACGATGTTCTTTGATTCCAGCAGCTTGGCCTTCAGGAAATCCACCGTCACGTATTGCAGGAAGCGCTTGGGGCTGATGCCTGCCCACTCGGTAAAGATCCGTTGAAAGTGGAATGGACTCAGGTGTACTTTTTCGGCAACCTCGTCCAGGTCGGGCTGCCGTTGAAAATTCGTTTCCAGGTATTGAATCGCCTGCTCAATACGCGCGTAATTGATGGAAGTTTCTGTTGCCACGATCATACAATATTAGTTTTTTAGTCTTAATTATGGTTTTTTTCTGGGGCAAGGGAGTCGTCCTTTCGTTGCAAGATTCCTGTCCCTTTGATAACCCAAAATTGGCCCAAGCGATGAGTTTTTTCAACCTGATTCTTGCTCATTTTCAGCGAATCGCCGCTTTATCAAATCAAGGTGCTTTCATCACGGCTGAAGACTTCTTGTGCTGGGGGGACAATATCTTTGTAGAAAACCATACCAAAATTAATTCATCACCTCGCGCCAGGCCCTATTCAATTTCCTCGTGGAAATGAGAACTATTTATTTATCTTTAATGTCATCTTCAAATGACTTGACCATGAAAAGACATCTTTTAATTCCCTGCCTGGTCCTGATTGCCGCTGCATCCTATGGGCAACAAAATTTTGATACCGTAAAAATTCGCCCGTTGAAGGTCGCTGAACGCATTTATATGCTGACGGGGTCCGGCGGAAATATAGGGGTATTGACAGGCAAAGACGGCATCCTGATGATCGACGATCAGTTTGCTCCACTGGCAGAAAAAATAAAAGACGCGATCACCTCCCTGGATCCCACCGGCATTCGCTTTCTTATTAACACACATATTCACGGCGACCATTCGGGTAGTAATGAAAATTTCAAGAGAATGGGAGTCACTGTTTTTGCCCATGATTTGGTGAGAGAACGAATGAAGAATGAACAAGTGAACAAGGCCTTGAACAGGACCACACCGCCTCGCGAAATGGATGCGTGGCCGGTTGTCACATTCTCCGACAAGATCAGCTTCCACCTGAATGACGAAGACATCGACGTCATCCACTTTTTTAACAGTGCCCACACCGACGGTGACGTCGTGATTTATTTCAAGAAAGCAAATGTCTTCCACACCGGCGATATCTTTGTGCGCTACGGATACCCCTTTATCGATATTTCCAGCGGCGGCAGCATCAACGGATTCATTACTTATCTGGATAAACTCCTTCCGGTAATGGATGATAATTCTAAGGTGATTCCCGGTCATGGCGGCTTGGCAACCAAGGCGGATGTCAGAATTTACAGGGACAAGCTCAAAGACATCCGCGACCAGGTGGCAGCCGCATTAAAAAAAGGAAAGAAGATCGAAGACATCCCATCCCTGGGCATCGCCGATAAATATGACGCCGAATGGGGAAAGGGCTTCTTGAAAGGAAAGGATTTCTTGTTGATGGTGGCGGAGAATCTAAAGAGCAGCCCCTAAGATTTTTTTGAATCGCTGCGAATGAGGTGCCGGATCCGAAGACTCAAGAACTGACGGCTTATCCCCTGGATGTCCAGGGCCCAGGTAATTGCTTTCTGTTTTTCCACAATTGATATTTTGCATTTAAGCAATGCCCGCAAGGTCGGAAGCCGGCCTCCATGGCCCTTGATTCATCTTTAAAGAAGACGCGGTTTTCCTTTTTAGTCCGCTTTCCGGATTTGCACTTCAGGGTTCCGTAGATCTTAAGACGCGCATTTCCTCCCCATTGTATTTCACCCAGCCGGAGCTTGGCTCTTAAACTTTTTGCATTAATTTCTGAATGACGAATCATGCCGCATCGTGAAATATGATACCCAGCGCATAACGCGTTCCCGATGTGAGAGGACTGACGCCGTGTTTCATTTTGGCCCGGTAATAACCGCGGTTTCCTTTTACCGGCCGGAAATTGGTTGTAAAAATTACGGCGTCGCCTTGATGAGGGTGTATCACGTGGGCCCTTGATTGAGCGCGTGGTAATTGCTCAACCAAAACAAATTCACCACCCTCATAATCTCTCCCCGATTCACTTAAGACAAACACGACCTGAAATGGAAAATAGACAGCACCATACAAATCCTGGTGCAGGGTGTTAAATCCACCGGCCTCATATTTTAATATAAGTGGCGTGGGGCGGGTTTGACCGTTTGCTTTGCATTCCTCCAGCAGTTGCTGATGGGATGCCGGAAATTGATTTTCAATTGAAAGACGTTGCATCCAGTCGTTAGCCAGCGAAGCCAGCGGCCCGTACAGTGTTTCTCTTAGTGATTGAATCGGAAGAGGGAGCGGATAGTTGAAGTATTTGTATTCACCTTTTCCAAAACGATACCGCTTCATGTCAATCGTGCTGCGGAATAAATGCGGGTCGTCGTAAAATCCCGATAAATGATTGCACTCTTCGGGAGACAATACGCCTGGGATAATTCCAAATCCCTTTTCGTCCAACGATTCGCGGATATTTTCCCAATTCATGATGTAAAAATCCCATTTAGGAGGCAATCATTCAACCTGAATCTTGCTCACTAGGATCAGGATGCTCAGGATTAAAGGATTTACAGGATTTTTCACCTACCCACCGAATACCTACCTACCGAATACCGACCTACCGAATACCGATCACCGATTACCTTTTACTCCCTTACTCCTTACTTCTAGCCTGTTTGCCCTCATCATCTCCGCAAACCCCTGCTTATTCGCCATCGCAACCACGGTCTGAACAATCCGTTTTGTTTTGGTAGTCACTGTCTTGGCTCCTTCAATCCATTTACTGAAATAATGCTGGTGCGATCTCGGGAGGGATTTGAAAAATGTGAGCGCAGCAGGTTCTTCTTTCAGACATTTCATTAAGTCGCCCGACAAAACAGGGTTTTTGGTGTCGTGCTCCATTTCTACGGTTAGCCGGCCACCCTCTTTTTTGCGGATTGCTTTGCGGACCCTTCCATTCAATGGAAGAATAAAATCACCATCCCCCATAGGAAGAAGGGCAAGACCTCCGATGGCATAGGCATCAAGACGACCCTTGACGCGAAAAGATACTTTTGAACCGGGCTTTATTTGGTGGGCTAATCGGGCCTTGACCACAATATAAGTCCAGCCGGTCTTCTCACCCTTTTTGCCAAACTTCAGGATGGTGGTTTGAAACTTGACCATGATTCATTTTAATTCTTAAATTTCTAAAGTAAATGTACATTTATCAAATAAGGCCAACGATTATCCCTGTCATCATGAAAAGAAAAATGGCGAAGCGTCCGATCATGGAGTTAACCTTAGTTACATCCATGCTCTTTCTTTGTTCCTGCGCATGGTCCCAGTCAACGGATCTCTGTCAGGGAAATTATTATTCTGAAAAAGAGGGCGCGGATCATCTGGATCAACTTCTGAAAAGCCTGCACACGGTGGGCGATTGGGAGAAACATGCCGACAGCATAAGAAGTCAGATCAGAAAGGGAATGGAGTTGCAGGATTTTCCCGCGAAAACGCCCCTTAATCCGCGCTTCAGGAATAAAAAAGAACTAAATGGTTACTCGGTTGAATCGGTTGTATTTGAAAGTGTACCCGGCTTTTTTGTTACGGGCAACCTTTACAAACCCACCGGAAATCAAGCGAAGAAATCACTGGCTGTGATTTTGTGTCCGCATGGTCACTGGAATAAACCGGAGGATTATGGCAGATTCAGGAACGACATGCAGCTGCGATGCGCCTCTTTTGCAAGGATGGGGGCCGTCGTTTTTGCGTACGATATGGTTGGGTACGGAGAAAGCGTTCAGCTTGAGCATTCCTATAATAAAGCGCTTTTGTTTCAGACCTGGAACAGCATGCGCATCATCGACTTTATGCTAACCTTGCCGGAGGCCGATCCGGAAAAGGTTGCTGTTACGGGCGCATCCGGAGGAGGGACACAAACATTTTTATTGACGGCCCTCGATAAACGCGTCAAGGTTTCTATTCCTGTGGTGATGGTCTCCGCTCATTTCTTTGGAGGCTGCACCTGTGAGAGCGGCATGCCAATCCATAAGACCGGGAACAAGGTGTTTACCAACACGGAGATTGCGTGTCTCGCAGCTCCGCGACCCATGTTGATGATTTCCGATGGTGACGACTGGACGAAGAATAATCCCACGGTAGAGTATCCGTTTTCCCGACGCATTTACAAATTATACAACAAGGAGTCGCTTGTGGAAAATGCCCATTTTGAAAAAGAAGGGCATGATTATGGCAAAAATAAAAGAAAGCCGGCGTATGCATTTCTTGCCAAGCACCTGGGCATGAACATCGAAAATATCAAGGACGCTAAAGGGAACATCACTGAGGATTTTGTCACCATCGTCGCGCGCAAGGATTTGGAATATTTCAAACCGGAGGAGTTGACGTCATTAATAAAGGGCGACCAAGTCTATCAGGTTCTTTTAAGCTTGAAAGCAAAATAAGACTCAAAATCAGCCGCCCGGATCGGTTTCACTCAATTAATCGGTACACTCATCTCCGTGAACCTCCGTGCATCCTCCGTGAGACTCCCTGGAATAGCTTAACGTGGTGATGGCGGCTGTATCACGGAGACTTCACGGAGGTTGGCAGAGATCTCTAGTGTAATTTTTGTAATTTTATTTATACAACCTCCGAATCATGAAAACTGTCGCAATAACACTGTTTACATTCCTGTTGATTTCATGCGCCCCGAAAAGTAAAACCGGAGACAAGCTTGAATTCCTCCCTTTTGAGGTAACCGGTGCGAAGGAGGCGATGCCGGCGTTTCACAAAGGGCTTTTGCTGCTCCACAATTTTGAATATCCCGATGCAGCCGAAGCATTTGTAGAAGCTCAAAGGATAGACCCTTCATTTGCAATGGCCTATTGGGGCGAGGCAATGACCTACAATCATCCCGTCTGGCGTGACCAGGATGCCGACGCAGGGAGAGCCGTTCTAAAAAAATTTGGTGAGACTCCGGAGTTGCGAATCGCCAAAGCGATGACATCATTAGAAAAGGATTTTCTGAAGGCTGTTGAAATTTTATACGGCGAAGGCTCCAAGCCCGACAGGGATCAGGCCTATGCCGATTTCATGAGTACCGTTTATAAGAACTATCCCAAACATCACGAAGTTGCAGCATTCTATGCGCTCTCGCTTTTAGGAATCAAGGAAGGATGGAACAAGGAGTTGAATATGCTCGGCGCGCAGATTGCCGAATCCATTTTGAAAGAAAACCCCCGGCATCCAGGCGCCTTACATTATCTTATTCATTCGGATGACCACCCTGAATACGCCAGGTATGCGTTGGCTGCCGCCAATGACTATGGCAAGGTTGCCAGTTATGCAGGCCATGCACTTCATATGCCCTCGCACATCTATTTGGCGTTGGGCATGTGGGATGAAGTAGTGAGCGCCAACGAAGTTTCCTGGCAATCAACCGTAGACAGGAAAAAAAATAAAAACCTCACCAACGATGCCTTGGGATACCACGGGTTTTGGTGGCTGGAGTACGGTTACCTGCAGCAAGGCCGGTATGATAGTGCGCGCCGTGTTTTTGAAAGGCAAGATGGATTCACGCGTGAACTGCCATCTCCACGCGCCCGCGTCCATTTTGTGTATATGAAAGGCCACTACTTCGTTGAGACAGGAGATTGGAAAAGTAAGTGGGCCAATGAGACGGTGGAAACCCAGGACCTTGGCCTGACCATCAGATCTGTAAGTCACTTCACGGAAGGGATGAAATCCTATTATCGAAAAGATCCCCGGGCGTTGAAGAGGGAAGTGGAGGCAATGGAGAGAGAAATTTCCGATGCAGGCAAACTCAAACTGGCGAGCGATGGGATCAAGATATGCAGTGTGAAACCGTATACCGACACTCCATCTCAAAAGGACCTCGACCTGTCCAATGTCATGAAGCTGGAATTGTACGGGTTACAAGCCTGGCTCTGGAATGATGTGAAAGGAGCGGAAAAATGGTTTCAGGAGGCAACCACGGCGGAAGATGAACTTGGCTATTTTTTTGGACCACCTGATATTTTAAAGCCTGCGCATGAAATGTATGGAGATTTTTTATTAGCCATCAACAAACCAAATGAGGCGATGACGCAGTATGAAGCGGTACAAGTAAAAGCCCCCAAACGCCTGCTGTCGCTAAAAGGAGAACTTCTTGCTGCGCGTCAGGCGGGGGATACTTCCAAAGAGGCAGAAATTGAAAAGATACTCACCTGGATGCTGAAACGAGCTGATCAGGCAGTGATTGAAAAGGCAGTTTCAGGGACTTGATTGGCGGGAAAAGTAATATTTTCTTCCAATCCATGCCCGGTTTAATAGATGCAGAATCTACTTTACCCGGGTTCAACATTCTTTTCCCTTCGCGGTTTGTGGGTAAGGTTTTCTCAATGGCCGCTTTGCCGCCCAGTGACCAATAGAAATGGAGCACGCTGAGTGTGACGAAAATCAGTGAGTTGAGCAAACCGGGCAATAGGGTCCATGTAATTGCTTTCACTTTGGGGCATCCTTTTTTTCAAGCCGGATTGCATATAGGGAAGGCCAGTGTTTTCCGGTGACCAGAAGCATCCCGCTTTTTTTTTCATAAGCAATGCCATTGAGCACATCCGCCTGCTGATCCACGGAACTGACTCGATCCGCGATGGGGGATAAATCTACCCGTCCCACGACATTCCCCGTGGAGGGGTCAATTTTGAGGATGTAATTGGTTTGCCACTGATTGGCAAAAATAAATCCGTCGATGAATTCCAATTCATTCAAATTATTAACTGCCCCATCGGAGTCCTGCACTTTTAATAAGGAGATTTCCTTCAGGCTGAGCGTGTCCAGGAATCGAAGTTTTTCGGTTCCATCGCTCAAGATCAGGTGTGTGCCATCAAACGTCATGCCCCATCCTTCATGATCATATTTAAATTCACCGGTTTTTTTGAAAGTTCTGAGAGCGTAGATAAAACCAACATGGCTCTGATAGGTCAATTGATAGACCTTGTTGTGAACGATGGCGATGCCTTCGCCAAAGTATTTCTTCTCAAGCATCACTTTTTTATCCTGTCTGCCGGAGGCGATGTCTACTTCGGCGATCCAGGACTTCTCCCCGCCGGTACTTTCAAATAACCTGCCCTGTTCGACCAGCAATCCTTCGGTAAACGCATCGCGGTCATGTGGAAAAATCCGGACCACCGAGTATGGTATCAAGTCATACGCTTGTGTTTCCTTCCGGGGCGTACAGGAAGCAAAGAGGAGACTGAGTGCTGCCAGCAGGAGCGGGGTTACAAATTTCATGGTGACCGCTAAGATCGATGGAGTCCATCGTCAATCAAAAGGAAGAAATGAATTTATTCGGTCAGGGAAAGTAATGCTGAACGCTGGATTCTCAGTTTTGCAGCAAAATCATTTGAGAACCTTGTGCTCTTGGTGGTAAGAAAATTAACCACAAAGTACCCCGATAAGCAGGGCCTATGTTTTTATGATAATAACCCATCATGTAAGTTCAGGGCTGAAGCCCATCTGAGATCGTTCACCAATAACCCCGGCCTTAAGGCCGGGGTTAAATGCAAGGTTATGAATAAGGGCTTTAGCCCTCATAAACGAACGCCGGTTAATTACTCCTCTGGAGAGACATCGCGGAGAACTAAGCAGACGGAATGAGTTATATAGCAGTCACAAGAGGTTGCACGTACACAATGAAAGCAATCTTGCACCAAAACAGGTCAATAGAAGAACTGCTCAAAAACAATCTTGCCATCCTTCACTTCGTACAAACAAATTTCCTCCAGCACCATTCTTCCGCGGCCTTTAAAAGTAGCGTCTAAAGTCATGGCGGCGCTAAAGTAGCGGCCACATACAACAGGATCTGAAAAGGAGCCTCCGTGCCGTTGTTCGATCGATGCAGCGAATTCCTGCCCCTTTTTTCCGACGGCCTGCTTGCCGCTGGCTTTTTTGATCGGCGCGGAGTCCGGTTCGATGCTGACAATGTTGTCAGCATATAATTCTGCGCCCGCGTCCTGAATTTGTCCCTTGCGGCAGAGGTCCACAAGGCGATTTGCTACTTGTTGGGTTGTCATGATCGTAATGATTTAAATGGAAATAATCGACTTACAAGACCAAGACGATTGCCTTCGGTAAACATGGACAATGAAAAGTGACTATTTGCATGACCGTCATTGCGAGCCTAATAGTGAGGGATGGGAAATCTAAGATCGAAGCAATCTGCATTGCACCCGGTCTGGTTCGAAGCAGATGAGTACCAGTGTCAGATTGCTTCGGGCATCGGTGCACGCTTCAAAATAGTTCTGACGGATTTTGGGGAATATTGCACGCCTCCAGCGGGCTGCCCTCGCAATGACGATTACCTCTAACGAGTTGCCCTCGCAATAACGATTACCTCGAACGGGCTGCCCTGGCAATGCGTCATTGCGAGCCTAATAGTGAGGGATGGGAAATCTAAGA
>JBGPGZ010000066.1:0-13220 GCA_041484175.1 Cyclobacteriaceae bacterium
GAGAGCGTTGGGTCACCGATAGGAAGTTTGTCAATTTCAATGGTCCCCCCGGTTTCTTCAAGCAATTCGCTTAAACAGTTAAGGTGTCCGCCTGCGCCGTGATCGTGGATGGAAACGATGGGATTTACAGCGGACTCCACCATCGCGCGAATGGCATTCATCACGCGCTTTTGCATCTCGGGATTGGATCGCTGGATGGCATTGAGTTCGATCGAATTGCCATACTCGCCGGTGGAAACAGAGGACACGGCGCCACCGCCCATGCCGATCCGGTAGTTGTCTCCACCCATCATCACAATCGCATCTCCGGTTTGCAACTTTTCTTTCTTACTGTCTTTTTCTTTTGCAAAGCCGATGCCCCCTGCGAGCATGATGACTTTGTCAAAGCCAAACTTTTTTCCGTTTTCAAAGTGCTCGAACGTAAGAACGCTTCCGTTGATCAGCGGCTGGCCGAATTTGTTTCCAAAATCACTCGCGCCGTCGGATGCCTTGATCAGGATCTCCGCCGGCGTTTGATAAAGCCACTTTCGCGCTTCAAATTTTTTCTCCCACGGCCTTCCGCCATCGAGTCGCGGGTAAGCGGTGATGTACACGGCCGTTCCCGCCAGGGGCAGCGAACCCTTGCCGCCGGCAAGCCGGTCTCTGATCTCTCCTCCGGAACCTGTGGCCGCTCCGTTGAACGGCTCCACCGTGGTAGGGAAGTTGTGCGTTTCAGCTTTCAACGAGATGACGGAATCAATGTCTTCCACGATAAAAAAATCGGGTATGTCCTGGCGGCCCGGCGCAAATTGTTCGATGCGCGGACCCTTGACAAAGGCCACATTGTCTTTATAAGCAGAGACGAGGTAGTTCGGATTGTCTTTGGATGTCTTCTTGATGAGTTGAAATAGGGACAGGCTCTTTTCTTTTCCGTCGATGACAAAGGTACCGTTGAATATTTTGTGGCGGCAGTGCTCGGAATTTACCTGCGAGAAACCAAACACTTCGCTGTCGGTAAGTTTGCGGCCCAATTTCAGGGCTACATTTTCCAGGTATTCGATTTCCTCGACACTCAGCGCCAGACCTTCCTTTTGGTTGTAGGATTTCAGATCGTCAATTTCCAAAATGGGTTCCGGTGCGTGTAGAATCGTAAAGATCCCCTGGTCAAGGTTCTGGTATGCATGCTGAAGCATGGGATCATGTTTGGCAGATGCATCGGGGACCCCAAGAAATTCTTCGATCCGTTCAATCCCGTGAATGCCCATGGTCTGTGTGATCTCGACCGCATTCGTACTCCACGGGGTGATCATTTCCTTCCTTGGGCCTATGAAGTAGCCGGTGAGCAAATCATGGTTCACGGGCTTTGCCCCTCCAAAGAGCCAGGTTAATTTTTGAATGTCATCAGCAGAAAAAGAGCGGGCAGCCCCAACCCCGTAAACGAGGGTGGATTCCGTGCGAAAGAAAAGAATCATCGTTGGGTATCGGGTGAAAGAGAAGATGTAAAATTACGAGTATTTGAGGGAATAGATTCGGTTTTCGATCAAAATATTAGACATCTCACCCCTAGCCCCTCTTCTTGAATGGTCCTCACCCCTGGCCCCTCTCCCTTCATGGAGAGGGGTTGCGGTGAGGGAGCTCGGGGGTGAGGTATCTCACCGCATTCCCCACCAAATCATTATGCCCCGATTCAATAACTTCAAATTGCTTGTGATGTATTCTCTTGAGCAGGCGAGCCATGTTCTTTGCAGGAATTACTTTATCAAATTTCCCTACGACCATGAGTACTGGAATCTGATTTTTATTCAGCATCGCCGCAATCTTATCTAAATCAAACTTCAGATGTCTGAAATAAACCCACGAGTAATAGACGCGCCTCCTTTTTTCTTCAGTATCCATCTGTGATTCGGCAAACCGCAGCAGGCCCTTGTTAACCAGGCGTAGCATGCGAAGGAATTTAACAAATGAATGATACCTTCCGGGCCGGAGGACCATACTCTTAAATAATAGTCGGATGGCGATGGGGTAGGTGGCAAGACTATACCAGATACTGGTGCTGATCCCGTCGGGGGCCAGCAAAATGACTTTTTTTACTTTTTCACTAAAGGCTTCCAGGGTTGCCAATGCAAATTTTCCACCCAGGCTAAAACCCGCCACTTCAAAGCCCGAGATATTTTCCAGTTGAAAGAATTGATTGAGTATTTTCTGCCAGTCACTTTTTTCCAGCGGCTGCCGGGCGGGCCAGGTACTCTGTCCGTGGAAATAGAGATCGAAAACATAAAGCCTGTAATCCTTTGCAAGCGCGTTTACCCATTGTGCAAATACCTGGTTGTCCTGTCCGAAGCCATGAAAGATCAACAATGGCCTTGGGCCGTCGCCTGCTTTGGCATAATGCAAGCGACTGCCCTGATAATTAATAAAGTTCTCCTGAATGAGCATCGAGGCAAATATGATCAGGATTTATAGGATTATCAGGATTACCGGTCAAGCCGATCACCGATCTACCGAATACCGACCTACCGAATACCGACCTACCGAATACCGACCTACCGAATACCGACCTACTGAATACCGACCTACCGATCACCGATCACCGATTACCGACCACCGATTACCGACCACCGATTACCGACTCGCAACTATATCCAAATTTTCCACGTTCCCTTACAATATTTCAACTACGAACCCCGACTATCCATTTGTTAGAAGCAACTGAAGGTTAGGGCGATGGACTTGGTCATGCAACAAATCAAACAGAACACCTTCCTGAAGGAGAAAGACAAACTGCTTGGATTTATCCGAAGCAGGGTGTCTACGGTGGAAGAGGCGGAGGATATCCTTCAGGATGTGTTCTACCAGTTTGTTGCTGGATTTGAGACCATTGAGTCTATCGACAGGGTCACTTCCTGGCTTTACAGCGTTGCGCGTAACAAGATCATCGACCGGTACCGGAAGGACGCGGCCCGTCCAAAGCGAACGGATTTTGAATTGAGATCGGGTCAGGATGAGGATGCTCCGTTGACGCTGCAGGAGATCCTGCCGGATCTGGACAACACGCCCGAGTCCGCGTTGCTTCGGGAGGCGATCTGGGACGAGATCACGGATGCACTCGACGAGTTGCCCCGTGAGCAACGGGAGGTCTTTATTCAAAATGAAATTGAAGAAAAAAGCTTCCGTGAGATCTCGGAGGCGACCGGCGTGTCGATCAATACCTTGCTTTCGCGAAAGCGGTATGCGATCATCGCGCTGCGCAAACGGTTGCAACGATTTTATAATGATGTAGTAGGAAATTAATCTTACCGGTCCCCCTGACAGGAGATAGGGTGAGTAAAAAACATTAAACTGATTGAAATATGAAAAAGGGATGGAGGATTGCGAAATATGCCGCATTTGGAGTACTGGGAGTACTAGCGGTTGGACTGTTTGGTTGGATAACGATGTTGTTGTGGAATTGGCTGGTGCCCGCGTTGTTCTCGGGTCCGGTGGTCACCTTCTGGCAGGCCCTTGGCTTGTTGGTGCTGTCGAAAATCCTGTTTGGGTCTATAGGAAAAGGGGGTCACCAAAGGGGAGGATCCTGGAGACACTATTACTGGAGGAGAAAGTGGGGAGGCATGACCCCCGAGGAAAGGGAGGCGTTTAGGAGCAAAATGAAGGATAAATGGTGCTATCGCGAGCCCGACGCTTTGACAAAGGATTCCGGCACTTCGAGCGTCTGACCGGACATTTGACAAAAAAATAACAAAGATTTTCTCAAAATACCTCAACATTTAGCCAGAAATGGCGTTGAAGGAAACTATGGAAACTTTGGAGATACCAAAAGTTTCCATAGTTTTGCGTCCGTTATGGAAGAATCAGACATCAAAGACAAGATTTTGAAAGGGGCCATGGAGCTCTTTCTCAAGTACGGCGTACGGAGCGTATCGATGGACGACATTGCCCGTCATCTTTCTGTCTCCAAGAAGACGATCTATCAGTATTTCGCCGACAAGGATGACGTGGTCACGCTGGTCGCTCAAAACCACCTGGAAAAAGGCCGGTCGGAGTTTGAAAGCCTTCGTGAAATTTCGAAAAACGCCGTCGATGAATTGGTCCGGATTTCCAGTTGTCTGAAAAAAGACATGCAGGAGATGAATCCTTCGCTCTTGTTCGATCTTAAAAAGTATCATGCAAAAGCCTGGAATGTATGGCTGGAACACAAATACAAGTACATCCATGATTCGGTCGTGAGAAACCTGCTGCAAGGAATGGAGGAAGGGTATTACCGGAAGGAAATTCGACCCGAAGTGCTGGCAGTGGTTCGGATCGAACTGGTGCAGCTCGGTTTTGATGAGGGGGCCTTTCCGCGTGATCAGTTTAACCTGGCCGAAGTACAGCTTCAGATCTTTGATCACTTTATTTATGGCCTCCTTACCGAGAAGGGCAGAAAGCTTTACGAAAAGAGCAAACAAGAAATAACCAACCCAGAACAATTATATCAAGTTAAGTTATGAAACGATTCTACATTCTTTTGATCGCAAGCCTGTTCGTGTCCGCGGGTATCAGGGCGCAGCAACAGCAAACCGGTGGCGCATCCCTGACGTTGGCGCAGTGCATTCAGTACGCTTTGGAGAACTCAGTCAATATTCAGAATTCGGTTCTGGACGAGCGCATATCCGTGGCCAAGGTGAATGAAACAATTGGCATTGGACTTCCGCAAATAAATGGAAACGCATCTGTGAATCATAACCAGCAGCTGAGGCGGTTCTTCACCACCTACAGTCCCAATGGCTTTATCAAGCCCGACCCGGTCCCGGTGGGATTGAATACGGGCGATGTATTGTCGGCTCAGAATTTCTTTCAATTAAGAAGTGCTGCGGAGGCGGGGTTAACTGTCAATCAAATCATTTTCAACGGCTCCTATATTGTCGGTCTTCAAGCCTCCAAAGCTTATAAGGATCTCGCCATCAAGACGACGGTGCAGACCAAGGAGCAAACCATCGAGCAGGTGACCAAGGCGTTTTATTTTGCTTTGATCAACCGGGAGCGTATGGATCTGTTTGCCAACAACATCACACGCGTTGACAGCTTGTTAAGAAATACCCAGGCGCTGAATACAAATGGCTTTGCAGAAAGAATCGATGTGGACCGCGTTCAGGTTTCGCTGAATAATTTGATCACTGAAAAAGATAATTTTGAACGCCAGCAAATTCTAAGCCTTGAGCTCCTGAAGTTTCAGATGAATTATCCGATCGACCAGCCCCTGGAAATTGTCGGAGAGCTAACGCCGGAGATGGTGAAAGTCAACCTGGATGATTACCTCAAAGGATGGAATTATGTCGACCGCTCCGATTACAAGATCCTGGAAGCGAACAAGAAACTGCAAGAGCTTAATTTAAAAAATAATTACGCGGCGGCGGTGCCAAGCATTTCTGCATTTGCCAATTTTGGGTATAATACGCAATCGAACAATATTTCCGGATTATTCAAGACCAACACGCAAATCGGCGAGCAGAGCAGCGGCTTCGGGCCGGATAAATATTATCCATTTACATTGTACGGTGTTTCTTTGAATGTGCCGATTTTCAGCGGACTGCAACGAACGTACCGCGTCCAGCAGGAGAAGCTGAGGCTGCAAAAAATAGAAAACAGTTTCAAGACCGTGAAATCAGGTATTGACTTGCAGATCAAGCAGGCGATTACCGGATACGAAAATAATTTGAAAGCCCTGGAATCTCAGAACAGAAATATCGAGCTGGCAGGAAACGTGGCTCGTGTGACAAAGATCAAATACGAACAAGGTGTTGGCTCCAACCTCGAAGTAGTCGATGCCGAAAGTGCCCTCCGGGGAGCCCAGATCAATTATTATAATTCGCTGTACGATGTGATGGTGGCCAAGGTAGATATGGACAAAGCTTTTGGCCGCCTCCTTCAGAATCCACAATCCCGATAACCCTACGACCATGAAAAAAACCATACTAACATACCCTGTCATGAAATCAAAAATTTACGTTAGCGGCTTCGCTCTCTCGTTAACCTTGCTTTTGGCGGGTTGCAGCGCGACCACCGACACCGACAAGAAAGCGAAACTTGAAAAGCTGAAAACCGAAAACGCGAGAATTTCAAATGAGATCAAGAAACTCGAGGGAGAACTAGCCAAGGAGAGTCCAGGCGCACAAGCCGTGAAGTCAAAGGAGGTGTCAATAACGGAGATGGCCCCCCGCGTCTTTAATCATTACGTTCAGACGCAGGGCAGTATTTACTCCAAGGACAATATTTTGGTGAGTGCAAAAGCCCCCGGCGTAATCACGCAGGTATTTGTTATGGAGGGCGATTGGGTTTCAAAAGGCCAAACGCTTGCGCAGATCGACAACTCCCTGCTTCAGCGAAATGTTGAGGAGGTCAAATCCGGTTTGGAATTGGCAAAGACTGTTTTTGACCGACAGAAGAATCTGTGGGACCAGAAGATAGGGACCGAAGTGCAGTATTTACAGGCGAAGAATAATAAAGAGAACCTGGAAAAGCGCCTTGCAACGCTGAATGAACAGTTAGACATGAGCCGGATCAAATCCCCCATTGATGGCACGGTGGATGAAGTGCGGCTGCGTGTTGGAGAAAATATTGCCCCCGGCATCCCCGCCGTGCGCGTGGTAAGCAGCAACAACCTGAGAATAAAAGCAAACCTGTCGGAGTCCTTTTCCTCAACTGTAAAGAAGGGCAACCTGGCGCATGTTTCATTTCCCGATCTGAAGAAAGAGATGGACGCAAAGGTGACATTCGTGGGAAGGACCATCGATCCGCTTTCGCGTACTTTTGACGTGGAAATTGAGCTGCCATCTCAATCCGATCTAAGGCCGAACATGACTGCCGTGATCAAAGTGATTTTCAAATCGTCAGCCAATGCATTGGTAGTACCGGTGAACATCATCCAGTCGATCAACGACCAAAGCGTCATTTACGTGGCTGAAACAACGGGTGACAAAACCGTCGCGCGCCGGAAAGTAATTGAAATCGACGGCGTGTATGACAACCAGGCCCAGGTGATAAAAGGCCTTAGCCCCGGTGATCGCGTAATCACCGTCGGTTATCAAGGACTGAATGACGGCGACCTCATCAAAATTTAAATCCTTCACGGACTATTAACCGATAAGACCATGAAAGACATAGAAAAAGAATTCAGGCCTACCAGTTGGGCGATCGATAATAAAATAAGCATTTACATCGCCACCATCATCATTTCGCTGGCTGGTGTACTGAGCTATATCGGCTTGCCGAAGGAACAATTCCCGGAAGTGGTATTCCCTCAAATTTATGTGGCAACCGTTTACCCGGGTACCGCACCCACCGACATGGAGAACCTGGTAACCAAGCAGATTGAGAAACAAGTGAAGTCAATCTCCGGCGTCAAGAAAATGACGAGCAATTCGGTTCAGGATTTTTCGAATGTGATCATCGAGTTTGAAACCGACGTTGACGTGGCCGATGCCAAACGCGATGTAAAAGACGCAGTCGACAAGGCGAAGCCGGATCTTCCCAATGACCTGCCGGATGAGCCGCAGGTTATCGATATCGATATCTCCGAATTCCCCATCATGAATGTCAACCTTTCCGGAGATTTTAACCTGGAACTGCTGAAGAAATATGCGGAACAAATGCAGGACAGGATTGAGTCGCTCAAAGAAATTCGAAGGGTGGATATTGTAGGAGCCCTGGACCGCGAGGTGCAGATCAACGTGGACATGTTCAAAGCGGCCCTCTCGGGCGCCAGCATGGACGACATAGAGAATGCCATCAAGTATGAAAACCTGATCGTATCGGGCGGCCAGCTTTCCGTAGATGGAATGAAGCGGTCGCTGAGCGTCAACGGTGAATATATTTCAGCGGATCAGATCGGAAACACCGTGATCCGTTCCATCAAGGGCGGTAAATTCTACCTAAAGGATATCGCCCAGATTGTGGACAGTCATAAGGAGCAGGAGAGTTTCGCCCGTTTAGGCGGCAAAAATGTGATCACCTTAAATATCGTCAAGCGGAGCGGTGAGAACCTGATCAATGCCTCCGACCAGATCAACGACATCATTGCTGAATATGAGAAGGACGTGCTCCCCGCCGGTGTGAAAGTAACCGTGACGGCAGATCAGTCGACCAAGACACGGGCTACCCTCGATGACTTGATCAATACCATCATCATTGGATTTATATTGGTTACAATCATTCTGATGTTTTTCATGGGCGCCACGAATGCCCTGTTTGTAGCGGCGTCCGTCCCGATCTCTTCGTTTATTGCCTTTATCTTTTTGCCCACGCTTGGATTTACGCTGAACATGATGGTGTTGTTCTCCTTCCTGCTGGCATTGGGTATCGTGGTGGATGATGCCATCGTGGTGATTGAAAACACGCATCGCATTTTTGGCAATGGCAAAGTCCCGATCAAGAAGGCAGCGAAGATCGCCACCGGGGAGGTCTTCCTGCCTGTCCTTACAGGAACGCTGGTGGTATTGGCGCCTTTTGTTCCGTTGGCGTTCTGGCCTGGAACCATCGGAGAGTTCATGTTCTTTATGCCGGTCACGCTGATGGTGACTTTAATGGCCTCCTTGTTCGTGGCATATATCATCAACCCCGTTTTTGCGGTTGATTTCATGAAGCCCCACATCCAGGCGGATGAAAATAAAAGTAAAATCACACGTGGTTATAAGATCACGGCGGTTGTTTTTGGCTCGATTGCCTTGATGTCGTATATCACGGGAGTATATGGGCTGGGCAATTTTGTCATCACCCTCTTCCTGGTATATTCTCTGCACAAATTCTACCTCGAGTCGGTGATCAAGAAATTCCAGACCAATGTTTGGCCGCGTTTTCAGGAAGCGTACAAGCGTCTTCTTACCAGGCTGCTCAGCGGCTGGGGACCGGCTCTTGTGGTCGGTGGCATCATTTCTCTTTTCATTTTCTCGATTGTCTTTACCGGTATCCGGAAACCACCCGTTGTGTTCTTTCCCAAGGGCGACCCTAATTTTGTGTACACGTATGTCCGGATGCCGATCGGTACCGACCAAAGGGTAACGGATTCCATCACGCATGAAGTGGAAAGGCGTGTAACGGCCATTGTGGACAACAGCCCGATTGTCGAGTCCATTATCTCCAACGTAACGATCGGTGCAAACGAAAATCCGTTCGAAGGAAGCAATGCCCAGCCCCATCTGGGCAAGGTAACCGTTGCCTTTGTGGAATTCGCAAGGCGGAACGGTCAGTCATCCAGGTTGGTCCTGGATAAAATACGTGCGTCCTTAAAGGGGATTAAGGGGGCTGAGATTTCCGTGAACCAGGAACAAAACGGACCTCCCACCGGCAAACCGGTCAATATCGAAATTGCCGCGGATGATTTTGAATTGCTGGTAGCCACCGCCAACCGCACAAAACGGTATCTCGACTCGCTCCAGATTCCCGGAGTGGAGGAATTAAAGTCCGACTTCCAAAGCGACAAGCCTGAGATCGTCATTAATATCGACCGCGAGAAAGCAAACCGCGAAGGGATTTCAACAGGCCAGATCGGTTCTATCTTGCGCACCGCTATCTATGGAAAGGAAATTTCAAAGTTCCGGGATGCCAATGACGATTACCCGATCCAGTTAAGGGTGAGGGAGGACCAGCGCAACGATATCAATACGCTGATGAATTTACCCGTCACGTTCCGCGACATGAATATGGGTGGCGCCGTTCGGCAAGTACCTCTTTCTTCGGTCGCCACCATCAGCTACGCAAACAGCTATGCAGGTGTGCGCCGGATTGATCAGAAACGTGTGATCACCCTCGCGTCCAATGTGCTTAGCGGGTTCAATGCCAATGAGATTGTGGCGACGATCGAAAAAGATCTCAAGAATCTGAGCAGACCCGATGAAGTGACGATCCGGATGACCGGCGAACAGGAAAAACAGAAAGAGACATCTGATTTTCTTTCGGTCGCTTTCTCCATCGCCATTGGCCTTATGTTCATGATCCTGGTTGTTCAATTTAATTCCATCAGCAGGCCCTTCATTATTTTGTCCGAAATTGTATTCAGTATTATCGGTGTGCTCATCGGATTCTCACTTTTCAAAATGGAGATATCCATTGTGATGGTAGGAGTAGGCATCATGGCACTGTCGGGACTTGTTGTGAGGAATGGAATCCTGCTTGTAGAATTTACCGATTTGATGCGCGCACAGGGAATGGAATTGAAAGAGGCCATCATTGAAGCGAGCAAAACCCGGATGACACCCGTGCTGTTGACTGCCATGGCGGCCACGCTGGGCCTCATTCCGCTTGCCGTGGGTTTGAATATCAACTTTGTGACCTTGTTCAGTGAATTGAAACCACACATATTCTTTGGGGGCGATAACAATGCCTTCTGGGGACCGCTTTCGTGGACGATGATCTTTGGGTTGATTTTTGGAACCGCCCTCACGTTGATTCTTGTACCGGTCCTTTACCTGTTGGCCGCTAGATTGAAAGCGTGGATCTTCGGAACGGGAACGGAGATCGAAGTATCAGAGCCTGTTGAGGAAGAGCGTGAAGTTGTATTAAACTAAATAAGACAAGCTCTAATAAGCAGGCTTATGTTTTTGCAATGATAAATCTCCAGGTTCGTTCAGGGCTGAAGCCCATTTGAGATTGTTCACCAATAACCCCGGCCTTAAGGCCGGGGTTAAATGTCGGGATCTTAATGAGGGCTTTAGCCCAGACAAACACGCTCGGGTTAACGACTACCCGAAGAGACCAGGCCGCGTGAGTTAGAATAGAAGAACACAAGAAGATTTCACACAACTTCAATACTTATGAACCGCATTATCGCCATCCTGATATTTTCGGCATTTTTCCTGCTGATCGACTTTTACATTTTCCAGGCAATTATTGCCGTTAGCCGGAATTGGACCGGGGTATGGAAAGGAATCGCACGGTATGGATTCTGGGTGCCTACGGTGCTTAGCATTCTTGCGCTGTTCTGGTGGGCCTTTGATGACCCGTATAAGTACAGCGCAAGTCTCCGGAATTGGGTGATCACCGGCCTGTTCGCGACCTATTTTTCAAAACTCTTTGGCGTGATCTTTCTCTTTGCCGATGACATCCAGCGCGGGGTCCGGTATGCGGTTAATTTCTTTTACAAAGGCGCTCCGGGCGATCTGCCGGGGACGGCTATTCCTCGCTCGGAGTTTTTGACAAAAGCCGCATTGGTCGCGACGGCCATTCCGATGGGCGGTTTTGTTTATGGAATCATCTCAGGAGCACACGATTACCGGGTGAGGCGTCTTTCGGTGAGGCTCCCCAATCTTCCTAAATCGTTTGATGGTTTAACAATAGGACAGATTTCCGATATCCATTCCGGGAGTTTCTGGAACAAGGTCGCCGTAAAAGGCGGGGTGGAGATGCTGCTGAAAGAAAAACCGGATGTCATCTTTTTTACAGGCGACCTGGTAAACAACGAAGCCTCCGAAGTAAAGGATTACGTCTCTATTTTTGATAAGTTGAAGGCTCCGTTGGGGGTTTTCTCGATTACCGGCAACCACGATTATGGCGATTATCAAAGCTGGTCTTCGCCGGAAGCTAAACAGCAAAATTTTCGGGAGTTGGTGCAAGCGCATAAATTGATGGGATATGATATTCTCATGAATGAACACCGTTTCCTTGAACAGGGTGGAGATAAGATCGCCATTATTGGAAATGAAAATTGGGGTGGTGGAAGGTTTGCAAAATATGGCAGACTGGATGAGGCCTATCGCGGCACGGAAGAAGCGGCCGTCAAGCTACTACTCTCGCATGACCCCAGTCATTGGGACGCACAAGTAAGAAAACTGTATCCGGATATTGACATAATGTTCGCCGGGCACACCCATGGATTTCAGTTTGGCGTTGAACTAGGGAATTTCAAATGGAGTCCGTCGCAGTATGCTTATCGTCAGTGGGCCGGTTTGTATAATGAAGGCACTCAATATCTCTATGTAAACCGCGGTTTTGGTTACATTGGCTATCCCGGTAGAATTGGTATGCCGCCGGAGTTGACCATGATAGAGCTGAAGCGGGCCTGACCCGGCGATGTAGTAAAGCAGTTTCCAATTTTTCCTGAACGCCATGCCAGTCCTTGTGGGAGGAGGCCGTAGAAAGCGTAGGCGGCCAAGGTGATCAAATAGACGACGGCCATACCGCCACTGAGCAAGACGGCGCTGAAATTCTTATACTTCTCCTTTAGCGGGATGGCAAGCCCGATCCGTTGCAGAAAGGCCTGAAATTCCGAATCTATTTTTACCTTTGGCGATGATCTGTCTTATCCAATTTGAACAAACTATTTTATGATAAAATGGCAAGGCGTTTTTCCCGCGCTTACAACAAAGTTTACGAAAGAGGACAAGCTTGACTTGAAGCTTTTTGAAAAAAACCTGGATGCCCAACTCGCTGCCGGCGTCGACGGCGTAATTCTCGGCGGTAGTCTTGGCGAGGCAAGTGTTCTCAGCAACCAGGAAAAACTCGAGCTGGTAAAGTTCACATCCGACAAGGTTGCGGGCAATGTGCCCGTGGTGATGAACATCGCGGAGGGAAGTACCAGCGAAGCGATAAAGCTGGTCAGTGATGCGGAGAAACACGGGGCACGGGGCCTGATGATCCTTCCCCCCATGCGCTATAAATCCGATGCCCGCGAGACGGTCACCTACTTTAAGCAGGTTGCCGATACGACGGGCCTGCCGATGATGATCTACAATAACCCGGTGGATTATAAAGTGGAAGTGACACTGGATATGTTCGCGGAGCTGGCCGAAAAGAAAAATATCAACGCGGTGAAAGAATCTACGCGTGATGTTTCCAATGTGACGCGGATGATCAACCGCTTTGGAGACCGGTTCGCCATCTTGTGCGGTGTGGACACGCTGATCATCGAAGAGATGACCTTGGGAGCGCACGGCTGGATAGCAGGTCTTGTTTGCGCCTTTCCTGCCGAGACCGTGGCGATCTATCGATTGGTGAAAGCGGGGAAAGTGACGGAAGCGGTGAAGATCTTTCGCTGGTTTTTGCCATTGCTGGAATTGGATCTTCACCCCAAGCTGGTGCAATACATCAAGTTGGCCGAGGCGGAAACGGGTCTTGGGTCTGAGTACGTCAGGCCACCGAGACTGACGCTGATCGGTGAAGAGCGGGAGAGGATATTAAAAATAATTCGCAATGGAATAGCGACGAGACCGGCACTTGGGTGATGCTGGATTCTGGTTGCTGTCTGGCGGCTAAGTTCACGCAAAGACCGCAAA